>JBGQGS010000054.1:0-12269 GCA_041497555.1 Candidatus Dormibacteraceae bacterium
CTTGAGCGACTACAAGGCCGGCATCTTTCCCTAGCGCTACGATCGGGGTGTACGTTTCAATTTCAGGAGGGCACCACCATGCCGACCTACATCTCATTGCTGCGTCTGTCGAATCAGGGGGCCAAGGCGATCAAGGACAGCCCCAGGCGGCGTGATGCCGCGGCCAAGGCGATCGAGAGCCTCGGTGGGAAACTGGTCCACACGTATTTGACGATGGGGCGTTACGACTTCGTCGCGATCGTCGAGGCGCCGGATGACGAGGCTGCCGCGAAATTCGCCCTGATCACGGGAAGCCAGGGCAACGTTTCCACCGAAACTCTCCGTGCATTCTCGGAGGCCGAGTTCGAGCGCCTGGTCAAGTCCCTGCCGTAGGCCGATAAGCGGTAGGGATCCGCAGCGGCAGCGCCAGCCAGGTCATCGCGGCCGCGGCGGCCACGCCTGGCGCGAACGCGAGCGCGGCTACGCCGCTCGCATCCCACATCGCCCCCGCGATCAGCGGCACCACGAACGCGGCCCCGTACTGCAGCGTGAAGACCGCGGCGCTCATGCGGTGCACGTCGCCGGCGGCGGCGAGCTTTGGTGGAAGGGTGAGGGCGACGATGAAGGCGAGCGCAGCGGCGAAGCCGAGCACGAACGCCCAGATGACCACGCCCGCGCCGGGCGTGAAGACGATGCCCAGCTGCGCGACCGCCATCAGTACGCTCGAGCCGATGAAGCCCACCCGACCGGTGAGCCACCGCTCCCAGATCGCCACGGCGGGCGCCGTCAGCAGCTGGGCGCCGTTCAGGACCGCGAGAGTGGGGGAGATCAGGGAGTGGCGTCCGGACTGGTCGAGAAAGTCGGGGACGTAGGCATTGGTGCCGAAGTACACCGCTGACGCCATGCCCATGACGAGTCCGATCCGCACGGCCTGACCCTCGCGCCAGCTCGGCCACCAGCGTGAGGGGACGACCGGTCGCGGCCCCCGCGCCGGCGCAGCCAGAATGATGGCGACGGCGCTGACGATGACCAGCACGGACCACAGGGCCAGGGCCCAGCGCCAGTTGCCATGGGCGAGCGGCAGGACGCCCACCGGGGTGGTCAGCGCGGTGGGTATCGTCTCTCCCATCAGGATGCCGTTGCTGTAAACGGCGGTCGCTATCGCGATGCGACGCGGGAACCAGTCACGGACCAGCGATGGAAAGGCGGGCTGGCTCACGGCAACGCCCACGCCCATCAGGAAGGTCGCTGTGAACAGCACTCGCGTGCTCGGTCCGAACCCCCGCACGGCTCCGAACAAGGCGACGAAGCCGAGCCCGGCCACCAGCGCACCGCGGAGGCCAAGCTTCGCGATGAGCAGCGACCCGGGCACAGCGGCCACGGCCAGCAGCAGCACCGGCAGCGAGACGAGAGCTCCGACCGCCTTCTCGTCGAGGTGTAGCTCGCGATGGATCAACGGGATCAGAGGAGGCACCGCGAGCATGGTCAGACGGAGGTCGACGCCGCCGAGCCACAGCAGGAGCAGCCGCACCCAGTCGACGCGCGTGAGCCTCACGCTGCGAACCTCACCGAGTCTCCATACTGATGACTGTGCCGGGACTGTTGATCGTCACCTCCGCCGGACCTGAGGAACCGACACGCGCGAGCATCGCATTCCACATCGCGGTCAACGGAGCCAAACCGAACGGCACCGAGGTCGCGATCGCGCTGGCCGGAGACGCGGCCGAGCTGGTCAAGCCTGACGTCATCGCCAACGTGCTCGGGCTGGGCTTGCCGCCGCTGCGCGAGCTGCTCGACAAGTGCCTCGACCAGGACGTCCGCTTCTACGTTTGACGAGGCTGTGCTGAGGCCCGTGGGGTCTTACCGGAGATGCTGACCCCGAATGCCACGTTCATCACGCCGCCAGAGCTCGTGCGGCTGACGATGGAGGCGGACAAGGTCCTCAGCTTCTAGTACTAGGAGCGAGTCGCGCCGATTGCGGCAAGCGCGCTGGGGTTCTCGAGCGAGGACAGGTCGCCGGGGTCCTTGCCGATGTAGACCGATTTGACGACGCGGCGCAGGATCTTCGCGTTTCGCGTCCGCGGCAGGTCGCCGACGAAGTGGACAGCCTTGGGCCGCAAGGGCTTGCCCAGCGCGTTCGCAACGAGATCCTGGAGCTCGATCGACAGCTGATCGCTCGCCGGGCGATTCGGACGGAGGATGACGAAGCAGACGAGCGCCTCCCCTTTGAGCTCGTCGGGGACCCCGATCGCCGCCGCTTCCGCGACCGCCGGATGCCCGACCAGCACGGACTCGACCTCAGCCGGGCCCAGCCGCTTGCCCGCAACCTTGATCGTGTCGTCGGAGCGGCCGAGCACGTACCACAGGCCGTCGTCTGGATCCACATAGGCCCAGTCGCCGTGGACCCAGACTTCTTCGAACCGGCTCCAGTACGTGTCAAGGTAGCGCTGCCGGTCGCCCCAGAAACCGCGCGTCATACCCGGCCAGGGATTGCGGATCGCGAGCTCGCCGACCTCTCCGCGCACCGACCGGCCTTCGGCGTCGAGCACATCCGCCGCGATGCCTGGCACCGGGCCGGCGAACGCGCAAGGCCGCAGGTGCGTGATCACGTTGCCGCAAAGGATGCCGCCCGAGATCTCCGTCCCGCCGGTGTAGTTGATGATGGGAATCCGCCCGCCGCCGATGTTCTTGAAGAACCACTGGAACGGCTCGGGGTTCCACGGCTCACCTGTGCCGCCCAGGATGCGCAGGCTCGAGAGATCGTGGTGCGCGGGGACCTCGTCGCCGTGGGTCATCAGCCCGCGGACCAGGGTGGGGGAGACGCCGAGCACCGTCACCCCGTGGTCGGCAACCATGCGCCACAGGCGGTCCGCCGCAGGGTAGTCGGGAGTCCCCTCGTAGAGGACCATCGTCGCGCCGAGGATGAGCGACCCGAAGATGAGCCAGGGACCCATCATCCAGCCGATGTCCGTGTACCAGAAGATCGTGTCGCCGGCGCCGACGTCAAAACCGTGCGCCATGTCCTGCGCCGTCTTGACGGGGAACCCGCCGTGCACGTGGAGGCAGCCCTTCGGCTTTCCCGTCGTGCCTGACGTGTAGATGATCATCAACGGGTCTTCGGGGTCGAGCTCGTGCGTGTGCGTGCGGTCGGGCTCGTCCTCCAGCAACACCTCCCACACGTAGTCGCGGCCGTGCGTCCATGGCACCTCGCGCACGACGCGGCGGTGCATGATCACCCGGGTCACGGTCGGGCACGAGACGAGCGCCTTGTCGGCGGTCTCTTTCATCGGCACGACCTGGCCGCGGCGGTAGAACCCGTCTGCGCAGATGAGCAGCTTCGCCTCGCCGTCGCGCAGCCGGGAGGCGATCGCCTCCGGGCCGTAGCCCGAGAACAGCGGGATGATGACCGCGCCGATCTTCGCCGTCGCGAGGACCGAGACCGCGACCTCGGGGCACATCGGCATGAAGATGCCGATGCGGTCGCCCGGCCGGATGCCCAACCGGCGAAGCACACCGGCGAGCTTGCAGACCTCCTTGTCCAGGTCGCCGTACGTGAGCTTGCGGACCTCGCCCGGCTCGCCCTCCCAGATGATCGCGAGCTTGTCGTGAAACTCGCCATCGCGGTGGCGGTCGAGGCAGCTCTGCACGATGTTCATCCGCCCGCCGACCCACCAGGTCGCCCAGGGCTTGCCCTTAGAGAGGTCAACGACCTTGTCGTAGTGGCGGTAGAAGGCGATGTCGATGTCCTTGATCGCCGCATCCCAGAACCACTCGATGTCGTCGTCGGCGCGCTTTAAGAGCTCGGCGAAGCTCGCGATGCCCTGCTGGTCCATGAAGCGCTTCAGCCGGCTCTTGGAGATAACCTCGGGGCTCGGCTCCCACATCACGTCCCCGATCACGACCGGCTGCATAGCCTTTGGATTCTAGACGCAGCCTCTTACACTCGAATCCGTGCGCGAGCTACCGGACGACTTCGCCGCCACCCTCGCCCGCGTGATTGAACCGGCTCACCGCGAGGCCGCCGCGGACGTGATCGAGGCCGCGACGCGGCTCGACGACGACGGCTTGCGTCGCTTCCTCGAGCTCTTCTCCGCCAGGGTTCGTGCTTCAGCCGCGCCGGTCAGGTACGAGGAGCTGCGGAGCTTCTTGGGCGTGGCCGGGCGCGCAAACGCTCCCTGATCCGCTCAGCCTCCTGCAGCAGCTCCCAATAGTTGGTCCACGCGACCCGCGCGACGGCCACCGCGACGTGCGCCTTGAAATGCTCGCGCGCCGCTCGCCCGGCGTGTTGCTGCGCGTAGCACCAGCGATCCCACGCCCGGTCGACGGTGGAATCGACGAGGTCCAGCCAGTCCGCGTCGTCGGCGCCGTTCGGCGGAGACGGCAGCGTGAGCACTTTCCAGACCTGGTCATCGCGCACCACTGTCACGACCGGCTGGCCGCTCGGCCTCCCGGCATGTCGATTGGGGTGAGGGTGGTTCGGATTCGCGGCCATCAACCGCTGCTGGACGGCGAATACCAGGTCGTGTGCTGCGTGAAGGGTTGCGGGGGGAAGCGGTGGATTGCGTCTGCCGAGGCGTAGCTGCAGCGCCCGGATCGCTTCACGGAGGCGAGGTGGAGCGTCGATCTCGTCTTGCAAGCGGAGCGTCTCGACAGCGTCGAGGAGGACGTCGGATTCGGCGAGGAGAGACTTCCTTCTCGTCTCGATAGCGTCTTCGGATTGGGCCATCATCGTCGCGGCGGACATGCGGACACCATAGACGCTGCCGATGGTTTGTCAAGTATAGGTTTACAGCCTGCTGCCTGTCAGGTAGCTTTGCCGGCGCGGCTGGTCGCGGGCTAAGAAAGTCCCAGCAGCCGCTTGCCGTTACCGAGCAGCACTTTCTGAAGCACCTCTTCGGGAAGGTCGAGCCCGCTGAGCTCGTCGAAGCACCTTTTTGGCTCGATGAACGGGTAGTCGCTGCCGAAGAGGAACTGGTCCTGCAGCCGGCTCTTCATGTCGCGCATCACCTCGGCCGGGATGTAGTGCGGAGCCCAGCCGGAGATGTCGATGTAGATGTTCGTCTTGTGCAGCGCCATCGCCAGCAGCTCGAGGTGCCACGGATAACCGAAGTGCGCGGCGATGATCTTCAGGTCGGGGAACGAAGCGGCCGCGGCGTCAAGCCGGATCGGACGCGCATAGTCGAGCCGGATGCCCTGGCCGCCCGGCTGCCCGGCGCCGATGCCGCTGGTCCCGGTGTGGAACAGCAGCACCAGGCCGAGCTCTTGGCAGCGTTCGTACAGCGGCCAGTACCGCTCGTCGTCCGGCGCGAAGCCCTGGAGGGATGGATGCAGCTTGACGCCCTTCAGTCCCAGCTCGGCGATGCGCTCCAGCTCTTCGACCGCACGCTTGCCCTTGAGCGGGTCCACGCTGCCGAAACCCACGAACGCTTTGGGGTGGTCGCGGCACGCCTGCGCGACCAGCTCGTTGGGCACTCGCGGCCTGCCCGTCGCCGTCTCCGCGTCCCACGCCAGCAGGACCGCCAGGATGTCGAGCTCCTCGTAGTCGCCGGCGAGCTCGTCCAGCGACCGCCGCGCCACCTTCGAGCGGAAGTAGGCCTCCGCCGCCTCGACGTAGCCGCGCATCGACTCGTCGAGCCATTCAGGCGTCGGCAGGTGGACGTGGAAATCGATCGCTCTCATGGAAGTTGATGATTAGCTTGATGCAAGCCTCGTTGCTGGTGCTCGCGGGCGGCGACAGCCGCCGCATGGGCCGGCCCAAGGCCTGGCTGGAGGTGGGGGAGACCTACCTGCTGCGCTACGTGGCGGACCGCCTGGCACCCGCGTTCTCCGAAGTGGTCGTCTCGTTTGCCGAGCCGGAGCAGCTCGAGGAGCCGGTCCCCTACCGGATCGTGTTCGACCGCAAGCCCTCCGCCGGGCCGCTGGCGGGCCTCGAAGCCGGGCTCGTGGCGGCGCGCAACGAGGTGATCTTCGCTGTCGCGTGCGACATGCCTTACGTAACACAGCAGGTAGCGCAGGTCGCGGTTGCCGCCGCGCGTGGCTGCGACGCCGCGATCCCGCGGATCAATGGCCGTCCCGAGCCGGTTTGCGGCGCCTACCGGCGATCCGCGCTCCCCGCGATCACGGGCGCGCTCAACACAGGCAGGTTCAAGACGGCCGACATCGCCGGCGAGCTCGAGATCACGTGGCTCGAGGGCCTCGACCCGCAGCTTTTCAGGAGCCTCAACACGCCGCACGACCTGGAACGGTTTCATGCCACGCTCGCGTCGGGCGGATAATGGACGAGCGCTTTGAAAATCGTCGTCACCGTCAAGCAGGTCCCAGATCCCAATTCCACACTCGTCCTGGAGGCGGACAACACCCTTTCGCGTGAGAAGGAGGTGGTCCTGGATCCCGGGGACGAGTGCGGAGTCGAGGAAGGGCTGCAGCTCAAGGAAGCGCATGGCGGCGAGGTGATCCTGGTCTCGATGGGTCCCGAGCGGGCCAAGGACGCCATCCGCAAAGGCCTGTCGATGGGCGCCGACCGCGGCATCCTGATCACCGACCCTCAGCTGGCCGGAGCCGACGCGCTGCTCACGGCCCGCGCACTCGCCGCGGCGATCAAGCCCGAAGAGCCCGACCTCGTCATCTGCGGGACCGAGTCGTACGACGGAAGCACCGGGATGGTGCCGCCGATGCTCGCCGAGCTGCTGGGCGTGCCCCAGCTGACGGTGGCGAAGAAGGTGGAGGTCAACGGTTCGACCATCAAGGTCCATCGGCAGACCGCCGACGGTTACCAGGTCCTCGAGGCCTCGACGCCCGCACTCATCACGGTGACCGCCGCCATCGCAGAACCGCGCTACGCCTCGCTGAAAGGCATCATGGCTGCGCGCTCGAAGGAGATCAAGCAGGTCGGCCTGGCCGATCTCGGAATCGAGCGCGGTGAAGCGGTCGAGACGATCGAGGGGCTCACCGACGCCGAGACGCGCAAGGCCGGGGCCGTGATCGAAGACGATGGCACAGGGGTCGATCGCATCATGCAAGTGCTCGCCGAGGCCAAGGTCGTCTAGCTCATGGGAAAGGTGTGGGTCTACGCAGAGCTGAACCAGGGCACGGTGGCGCCGACGGCGCTCGAGCTGCTGGCCAAGGCACGGGAGCTGGGTGATGTGGAGGCGATCGCGCTGGGCGGCGGGGCCAAGGCAGCCGCGGTGACGCTGGGCAAGCACGGGGCGAAGGTCGTGCACGTCAACGAGGACCCTGCGTTCGACGATTTCCTCGCCGAACCGGCGACCGACGCGCTGGCGTCCCTTTACAAGCAGCAGGCGCCGGATCTCATCCTGTTCGGCTTCACCCCGGACTCGCGCGACGTGGCGGGTCGTCTCGCCGCGCGGCTGGAGGTCGGACTCATCTCCGGAGCGGCCGACCTGGTCGCCAAGGACGGTGGATTCGTCGCCAAGGTGCCTTACTTCGGCGGCGCGAAGGTCGCCTCGATGAAGGCCAACAAGAAGCCCGCGATCGTGCTCGTCCGGCCCAAGTCCTTCGAAGCCTCCGAGGTCGGTGGAACCGCGGAGGTCAAAGACCTCATCGTCTCGATCGACGCCGGCTCGAAGCGCGCCCACATCGTCGAGCGCGTGGTCGAAGCCACGGAGAAGGTGAAGCTCGAAGACGCGAAGGTAGTGATCAGCGGTGGCCGTGGCATGGGCGGTCCGGACAACTTCCCACTGCTCGAGGACCTCGCCAACGCCCTGGGCGGTGCTGTCGGGGCGAGCCGCGCTGTGGTCGACGCCGGCTGGGTGCCGTACTCGATGCAGATCGGGCAGACGGGAAAGTCGGTGCGCCCGGGTGTCTACATCGCGGTTGGAATCTCGGGCGCGATGCAGCACACCGTCGGGATGAAAGCTTCAAAGGTCATCATCGCGATCAACAAGGACGCCGAGGCGCCGATCATGAAGATGGCCGACCTCGGCGTGGTCGGCGATGCCCTGAAGATCGTTCCCGCGCTCACCGCCGCCGTCAAAGCCAAGAAGAAGTAACGAACCGCCGGCCGCGCGCAGGGCGACTCTGAACAAGGACGAAGCCGGAAGGCTCCTCGCCGAACGCGTCGAGCGCCGGCGCGACCAGGACTTCGAAGCGGCAGATGCCATCCGCAAGCGGCTGCGCGAGGGCGGGTGGGACGTCGTGGACAGCACCGGCGGCAGCGAGCTGCAGGCGCTGAAGGCGCCGCCGAGCATGGCTCCGGCACCGGCGTCGCGCGCTGTCACCCTGCTCACAGTTGTCCACGGCTGGAAGCCGGACGCCGAGCGGTGGCTGCTGTCCGTCTTCACTCACTGCAAGGCGGACTTCGAAGCGCTGATCGTGGACAACTCCGGCGACGAGGGAATCGCGGCATGGCTGCAGGGCCGCGCGGCCGAGCGGCTGCGATCAATCCGGCTCGAGCCCCCGCTCGGATTTGCGGCCGCGGTCAACGCCGGCATCGAGGTGGCGGCCGGCGAGGTGGTGATCCTGTTCGATCCAGGAGTGGAGCTGACGGGAGACGCCGTGGCGCCGCTCCTCGAAGTGCTGGCCGATCCCACGGTGGTCGTGTCGGGGCCCTTCGGCCTGAGGGGCCGAGGAACACTGAAAGAGTTCGCGGAGAGCCCGGGGCCCGAGGTCGACGCGATCGAGGGCTACTGCATGGCCTTCCGGCGCGCGGACGCACAGGCCCTGGAGGGCTTCGATCCTAAATTCCGCTTCTACCGGATTGCGGACATCGAGTTCAGCTTCCGGCTCAGGGATCGTGGCGGCCGAGCCGTGGCCGTATCCGGGCTGCCGGTCGAGAAGCACGAGCATCGGCTCTGGGAGGCGACCGATCCGAAAGAGCGCGAGCGGCTATCGCGCCGCAACATGTATCGCTTCCTCGACCGCTGGGGGAAGCGGGCCGACCTTCTCGTGCTCCCATAGAGATCCCTACCATTCCCCCGGTGGGCGACGACTACCCGGCGCGGATTGCGGACCTCAACGCCAGGCGCGCGAAGAACCTCGCCATGGGCGGCGAGGAGAAGATCGCAAAGCAGCACCAGCGCGGCAAGCTGACCGTCCGCGAGCGGCTCGAGCTGCTCTTCGACAAGGACACGTTCGTCGAGTTCGGCCTGCTCGCGCACCAGCAGCCCGTGCGCGGCGGCGAGACGGACGCCGACGGGACTCCAGCTGACGGGGTCGTCACCGGTCACGGCCTGGTTGAAGGAAGGCAGGTCTGGGTCATCGCCTACGACTTCACCGTGATGGCCGGCTCGATGGGCGCCGTGGGCGAGCAGTTCAAAGCAGCCAGGGTTCGCGAGCTCGCTCTCCGGTATCGGAAGCCGATCGTGTGGCTGCTCGATTCAGCTGGGGCGCGCATCCAGGAAGCCGCCGGCTCGACCTTTGCGGGCTCGGGCTACCTGTTCGCGGACCAGGTCGAGATGTCGGGTGTGATCCCCCAGGTCGCGGCGATGCTCGGTCCGTGCTCCGCCGGCACCGCGTACATCCCCGGGCTCGCCGACTTCGTGCCGATGGTCAAAGAGACGTCATCCATGTCGCTGGGCGGCGCTCGATTGGTGAAGGCGGCGACGGGCGAGGACGTGTCGGACCACGACATGGGCGGGTCCCAGGTCCACTGCTACGAGTCCGGAGTAGGCGACAACGAGGTTGCGGACGACCGCGAGTGCATCGACCTGGTGCGAAGGTTCCTCTCGTACCTCCCGTCCAGCAACACAGAGCCGGCGCCGTTCCACGAGACGGGTGATCCACCGGACCGCTCCGTCGATGGCCTGGAGAAGATCGTGCCGGTCAATCCTCGCGCCGCCTATGACGTGAGGCGCGTGGTCAAGGCCGTTTTCGACCATGACAGCTGGCTGGAGATCAAGCCCTCGTGGGCCAAGAACATCGTCATCGGGCTAGCTCGCGCAGCCGGGCACTCAGTCGGCGTGGTGGCGAACCAGCCGATGCAGAAGGGCGGCATCCTCGATTCGGACGCCGCGGACAAGGCGGCGCGCTTCATCCGGATGTGCGACGCGTTCAACGTGCCGCTGGTCTACCTGGTGGATGTGCCGGGATTCCTGGTGGGGTCACAGGTCGAGAAGCAGGGCATCATCCGCCACGGCGCCAAGATGCTTTACGCGACCTCGGAGGCGACGGTGCCGAAGATCACCGTCATCATGCGGAAGGCATATGGCGCCGGTTACTTCGTGATGTGCGGCAAGGGCTACGAGCCAGACGTGCTGGTCGCGTGGCCGCTGGCCGAGATCTCTGTGATGGGCCCCGAGGGCGCGGTCAACATCATCTTCAACAAGCAGATCGAAGCCTCGGACGATCCCGAGACGACGCGCGCGCAGATGATCGCGGCGATCCGGGCCCAGATCAATCCGTACCTCGCCGCGGGCTGGGCGATGATCGACGACGTCATCGACCCGGCCGAGACCCGCCGCGTCATCATCCGAGGCCTCGAGCAGGCGAGCGACAAGAGGGTCGACCGTCCGTGGCGCAAGCACGGCAACATACCAGTCTGAAATTCATGCGAAAAGAAGTCATCGTCACTGCAGCCCTGACCGGCGTGCTCGCCACGCGAGACCAGTGCGCCGCGATCCCCTACACGCCCAAGGAGATCGGTGAGGAGGCGAAGCGCGCGGCAGACGCCGGTGCTGCGATCGTCCATATCCATGCGCGCAGCCCGCAGGGCGGTCCCGAGTGGAGTGTCGAGACGTTTGCCGAGATCTTCAACGAGGTGCGCGCCCGAACCGATGTGATCGTCAACTTCTCGACCGGCGCGGTGGGCATCTCAGCCGAGGAGCGGATTGCCCATATCCGCGACCTGCGGCCCGAGATGGCCGCACTGAACATGGGCTCGATGAACTACGCCATCTACTCGGAGAAGAAGAAGACCTTCTATCACGACCACGTGTTTGCCAACCCGTTCAAGGACATCCAGCTCTTCCTGGAGACCATGAAGAGCGCGCAGGTCCGCCCTGAGATGGAGTGCTTCGACGCGGGGCACATCGGCAACACCCGACCGCTCATCGACATGGGCGTGCTCGCGCCTCCATACCAGTTCAGCCTCATCATGGGGGTCCTCGGCGGCATTCCCGGCACCACCCGTCACCTCGTCGACCAGGTGGACTCGCTGCCGCCAGGCTCGCACTGGCAGGTGATCGGCATCGGCCTCAACCAGTGGCCGCTGGTGGCGGCGGCGATCGCGATGGGCGGCAACGTGCGTGTGGGCCTGGAGGACAACTTCTACGTGGAGGCAGGGAAGATGGCGAAGAGTAACGGGGACCTGGTCGAAAAGGCGTGTCGCCTCGCGCACGACCTCGGCCGCGAAGTGGCGACATCAGCCGAAGCCCGGGCTCAGCTGGGCCTCGACGCAACCCCCCGGCCGGCCCCGGCCCGGTCGCGGCCATGATCGAGGTCAAGGCAGAGCTCGTCGGCAGCGTCTGGAAGATCACCGCGCAACCAGGCGACAAGGTCGCCGAAGACGACGTGCTCCTCATCCTCGAGTCGATGAAGATGGAGATCTCGGTAACGGCGCCACGCGCGGGCACGGTGAAGGAGATCTTTGTGAAAGAGGCGGACGTGGTCAAGGAAGGCCAGGTCCTAGTGGTCCTCGAATAGGAATGAAGCCAGCCCAGCTCCTGCTCGAGCATCACCGATTGGTCGAGCGCGAGCGGGCGCTCCGTGCTGACATCGCGCGCGTGACCGCAAGGCTCGAGTCAGATCCCGAGGTGGTGCAGCTCGAGGAAACGCTCGCCGAGGCGCGCGGGGCCCAGGAGGGGTCGGCGGCGCGACTCCACGAGTCAGACCGCGACCGCGAGGCTCACCGCACCCGGCTTCGCACTCGCGAGAAGGAGCTGATGAGCGGACGCATCCGCAACCCGACCGAGCTGATGCAGATGTCAGAAGAGGTTCAGCACATGAAGGCCCGCTTCGCCGAGGAGGAGGACGCGGAGCTGCGGTTGATGGAGGATGCGGACGCTGCCGACCATGTCGTTCGCGAAGCCACAGCCAACCTCGAGGAAGCGCGCCGGCGCTCAAGAGCCGAGGAACCGGCGCTCCGGCAGGAGCTCGATGCGTGGGGGACGGAGCTGGCCGAGGTCGAGGCCGAGCGCGACGGGATATGGGAGCAGGTGCCGCCGCCGGCGCAAGCTGCCTACTCCAGGATGCGGATGCATCCCCCCGTCGCGCCGGTGCTCAACAACCAGTGCATGGCCTGCCGTGTCATGGTCACGTCGTCGGGCATGCAGATGCTGCGCAAAGGCGACGAGCTCGTGCACTGCGAGAACTGCGGCCGCATCCTGGTGCGAGAC
>JBGQGS010000055.1:0-12185 GCA_041497555.1 Candidatus Dormibacteraceae bacterium
ATTCACGAAGTAGCGGCTCTGGAGCGCCTGTGAACCGACAGGCACGGCGCTCGTCGTGAACTCCTGCACCACCGCGCGAAGGATCTCTTGCTTTCTGTTTTCCATGGTTCTCAGCACTCTCGTCGCGAGAGTGCTAACTAGAGTACAGAGAGCGCGATCTGGATGTGCAGATCCAGTCCGCGCCTGGTGGGCACAACCCGGCCGTCGACCCGCGCGATGAGACCGCCGGCGGCCAGCTCGGCAAGCTCGGCATCGAATCCCGGCGGGGCCGCCATCCCCTCGGCTGTGCGCAGGCCAAGCATCAGCGACTCGGCGGCCGCCTTGCGCGCCGGGAGGTCTTCACCGTCCGCGATGGGCTCGGGGCATGCTGCGATGTAGTCGCGAGGCCGGGCTGCGTTCCACCACCGCCTCGCGGTCGCACCGTCGGTGGCGTACGAATGGGCGCCGGCGCCGCCGCCATACACCGGCCGGCAGCGCCAGTAGGCCTGGTTGTGTCGCGACTCGAAGCCCGGGCGAGCCCAGTTCGAGACTTCGTAGCGCCGGTAGCCCGCGCCCTCCAGCTCCGCGCAGGCAGCGTCGAGCTGGTCCCACTGCAGGTCGGCATCGACCTCGGGCACGCGGCCCTCCGCCCGCCGGCGCCAGAGCAGCGTCCCTTCCTCGAAGGTGAGGCAGTAGGTCGAAACGTGATCCGGGCCGAGCGCCAGGCCGCGGCGCAGCGTCTCCAGCCACGAATCGAGGCCCTGGAACGGGACTGCATAGATCAGGTCGATGCTGATGTTGCGCATCCCCATCGACCGCGCGAGCTCGAACGCGCGGGTCGCCTGGGCCGCGTCCGTCCTTCTTTCCAGGACGGCGAGGGCGCGGCCGTCAAAGCCCTGCACGCCCAGGCTCAAACGGTTCACGCCGCCCGCGATCCACGCTGCCAGCTTTGTCTCGTCGGTGCTGGCGGGATTGGCTTCGAGCGTGACCTCGGCGTCCGCAGCCAGGTCGAAGTTCGCCCGGACGAACCTCAGCAGTCGCGTCGCCAGCTCAGCGGGCAGGAGGCTAGGCGTGCCACCCCCGAGGTAAACCGTCTCCAGCTGCTCGAACGAGTAGCGCTCGAGCGCGCCGGCAAGCTCCCGCTCCAGCGCATCGACGTAGTCGGGCATGAGCCGGTCCATGCCGGCGTACGCGTTGAAGTCGCAGTAGCCGCACTTGTGCTTGCAGAAGGGAATGTGCAGATACAGGTTCCTGATCGCCTGTTGAGTCATACGCCTTTGATCGTGTAGCGCTGGCCGCGCGCCGCCTCGAGCTCGCGGCGCAGCAAGTCGACCGCTTGCCGCTCGTTGGACACGAGCCCTTTGATCCGCTGGCCCATGCGGTCTTCGACGCGCGCGATCTGGCGGCCGATCTGTTCGACGTTGGCCTGCCGGCTCCGGTACCGCTCGCGCTTGCGCCACAAGCGCGCGTGCTCATCCCTCAGATCGGCCACCGACCTCCGTACCTGGCAGTCGAGACACAGGCCGTCGCGAGCCTGCGAGCTCGGCACCTGCTTGCCGCAATCCCGACAGAAGATGAGTATCGCGCTCACTGGGTCACCGGCGAAGCCGGGCGGAGGGGGAGGCCGGATGGGGGCGCGCCCTTAAGGTCGACTACGGTGGCGCCGCTCAGCTCGCGGAGGCGATCCGGCGCGATCTCGAAGACGGAGTCCGGCCGGCCCGCCGCGGCCCAGACCACCTCGAAGCCAAGCAGGTCGCGGTCCATGTAAACGGGTACCTCGGTCGCGTGGCCGAAGGGCGGGACGCCCCCAATCGAGTAACCCGTCGCGCTGCGGGCCGTCTCCGCGTCCGCCTTGAGCACGGGTTCGCCGGCGATCGCGGCAAGCCGCCGCTCGTCGACGCGGTTCGCGCCGCTGACCAGCGCCACCACTGGCGTGCCCGCGGCGATGAACACCAGCGATTTGACGATCTGCCCCACCTCGCAGCCGACGGCCCGAGCGGCGTCGACCGCGGTGCGCGTGCCTGCCGGGAACTCCTTCACGGCAAGGCCGGCGTGTGATGTGGCAAGCCATGTCTCGAATCGCCTCACCGGTCACAGGATAGGAGGCGCGACCGGTTTTCCGGCCGCGCCTCCTACAGTCGGTTGCAATCGGCCGCCGCCGAACCGCACTCTTGTCAGCGATGGCCCCGCAGGCGGGACGAGTCGTAGTCACCGGTGCCGCCGGGTTCATCGGCTCGCACCTATGCGAGCGGCTGCTCGCGCTCGGGCACCAGGTGGTCGGGGTCGACAGCTTCACCGACTTTTACGAGCGCGCGCGCAAGGAAGAGAACCTCGAAGACGCGAGAGCTCATCCGGATTTCAAGTTCGAAGAGCTCGACCTCGTGGACGCCGACCTTGGCCCTGTGCTGCGTGGTGCGCGCGTTGTCTATCACCTCGCCGGACAGCCGGGCGTCCGCCCAAGCTGGGGAGGCCAGTTCGACCGCTACGTCCGCGACAACATCCTCGCCACGCAGCGCCTACTCGAGGCTTTGAAGGAGACGCCCGTCGAGCGCCTTGTTTTCGCTGGCAGCTCGTCGGTCTATGGCGACGCGGAGATGTTCCCAACCAAGGAGTCGGCGCTCCCTCGACCAGTTTCACCGTACGGCGTGACCAAGCTCGCGGCCGAGCACCTGACTCTCCTCTACACAAAGAACTTCGGCGTTCCGGCCGTGTCCGTCCGGTACTTCACGGTGTACGGCCCAAGGCAGCGGCCCGACATGGCCTTCGCGCGCTTCATGCAGGCGCTCGCCGACGACGAGGCGATCGAGGTGTTTGGCGACGGCGAGCAGACGCGCGAGTTCACCTATGTTTCGGACGCGATCGAAGGCACGATCAAGGCGGCGACGGCAGATGTCGTGGGCCAGGTCTTCAACCTCGGAGGCGGCAGCCGCGTCACGGTCAACCGGGTGCTCGCGACGCTCGAGGACATCAGCCGGATGAAGGCGCGGCGGAAGACCCTACCGGCGGCGCCGGGCGATCCCAGGCATACCGGCGCCTCGATCAATCTCGCCCGAGAGCGCCTCGGCTGGGAGCCCCGCGTCTCGCTGCGGGAAGGCCTGACGAAGCAGTGGCAGTGGTTCCAGGCGGCACGCAGCCGCCAGGGGATTGCGGGCGCCCGCTGACCGCTCAGCCGCCGAGGCTCAGTTGCCACGACGGCGCCACGCGTGAAAGCGGCGACTCGCAAGCGCGCGACGCCGCCTCCACGGCGGAGGTCGACCGGCACACCAGGATCGCGCCTTTCGTTCCCGACCGGAGGAGGCTGAAATACTGGCCGCTACCATCGTCGTAAAACGTCGCGATGCCGTTCTGGTCGACAGGGTTGCTGCCTCGAAGCGCGTCGAGCCACGTGCCGGCGTCCTGCGCCGTGATGAAGCTGAACTCGCCTGCACGAACCTCCATGTGCGTGTCGTTGTCCAGCACGTAGTCACCGAACACGATGGTGTCGATGCCCGTGGCGTGCAGGATCTCCGCGAGGGCCTCCGGCGACGCGAAGCCGAGCATCACGATGACCGCTTCGATCGGAAGGTTGACCGAGCCGAGAAGGGTCAGGTCAGGGCCGGGTGGCGGCAGCAGCGAGGCGTCAATCGAAGGCGTCGGACTGGCATGCACCTTGCCTGAGAGCACGTCTTTGAGACGCGACGTGACCTTGCTCGCGACCTTCCCAAGTAGCGAAACGCTGGCGAACTTGTCCTTCAAGTTGAGCGAGATGGTGGTGATGACCTGTCCGACGCGGACGAAGGTGGCAGTGCCGAAGGGGGCAGCCCCGGAGGTCTCCGACCCGTAGTAGAGGACCTGGTCCCCCACCTTGGTACCAGTGGCCGAAGTCCCGAAGGCGGACTGGATGTTGGTCATCTGCGTGGTTGCCGCCGAGGTCGAGGCCCATAGCGTGTACTCGATGTCGAGCGTCTCCGCGGTGCCGATGTGCGCGAATCGGGTGATGACGTGGAACTTTTCCTGGAGGGGCATCGTGGCCGAATCCAGAGGCCGCACTCCGAACGATGGCGGTCCGGGCCACCAGTTGCTGTCGCCCAGCAATGAGCGAACGTCGGCGAGGGTCGGGTTCGCGGCGTAGAAATCCATCGGGTGGGCGCTGCTGCCGCTCGACGACGAGCGCGTGCAGGCGCTCGCGACCACCGCCAGCAGCGCGATCAACGCCAGGAAGCGCTCAGTCAAGCTTCAGCACCGCCATGAATGCTTCCTGCGGGATCTCGATCGAACCGACCCGCTTCATGCGTTTCTTGCCTTCCTTCTGCTTTTCCAACAGCTTGCGTTTGCGGGTGATGTCACCGCCGTAACACTTTGCCAGCACGTCCTTCCTCATCGCGGCAATCGTCTCGCGGGCAATCACCTTGCCGCCGATGGCCGCCTGCAGCGGCACCGTGAACATCTGCCGCGGGATGATCGACTTGAGCTTCTCCACAAGTTTGCGGCCTTGCGTTTGCGCCTTGCTGCGATGCGCGATGAGAGACAGCGCATCGACCGGCTCACCCGCCACGAGCACGTCGAGCTTGACCAGGTCACCCTCGCGGAAGCCGATCATCTCGTAGTCCATCGAGGCATAGCCCTTCGAACGCGACTTCAGCTGGTCGTAGAAGTCGTGAATGATCTCGCCCAACGGAATCTCGTACTCGAGCACCACCCTGTCGCCCGGCCTGTGCTCGAGATGCTTGAACGACGCGCGTCGCTCCTGGCAGAGCTCCATCATCGGCCCGACATATGCAGACGGCACGATGATGGACAGCTTCACGTAGGGCTCAGCGATGGATTCGATCATGGTCGGGTCGGGCAGCATCGCCGGGTTGTCAATCGTGATTACCTCGCCACGTTTCAGCTCCACCTCGTACTCCACGGTCGGGGCGGTCGTGATCAGGTCGAGCTCGAACTCGCGCTCGAGGCGCTCCTGGACGATCTCGAGGTGCAGCAGGCCGAGGAACCCGCAGCGGAACCCGAAACCCAGCGCGGCCGAGTTCTCCGGCTCGAAGGACAGGGCGCCGTCGTTGAGCTGGAGCTTTTCCAGCGCTTCCTTCAGGTCCCCGAACTGGTCAGAGTCGGTCGGAAACAGCCCCGCGAAGACCATCGGCTTGACCTGCCGGTAGCCGGGCAGTGGGGTCGCGGCGCCGTTCTCGGCCGTCGTGATCGTGTCGCCCACGCGCGCGTCGACGACGTTCTTGATCGCCGCGGTGACGTAACCCACCTCGCCCGCGGTCAACTTCTCGGCGGGGCGAGGGCGCGGTGCGAACCAACCCACCTCGTCGACCTCGTGGACCTTGCCGGTGTTCATCATCCGGATCTTGGTCCGCGGGATGATCTCGCCGTCCACCACGCGCACATACGTGATCACGCCGCGGTACGTGTCGTAATGCGAGTCGAAGATGAGGGCGCGCAACGGTTTGGATGGATCGCCGCGCGGAGGCGGCACCTTTGCGATCACGGCTTCGAGGATCTGCTCGGTGCCGATGCCCAGCTTTGCCGAGGCGAAGATGACCTGGTCGCGCGGGATGCCTGTGACGTCGGAGATCTCCTCGGCCACCATCTCAGGCTGCGCGGCATCAAGGTCGATCTTGTTGACGACAGGAACCAAAGTCAGTCCAGCCTCGACTGCTTGGTAGAGGTTGGCGAGCGTCTGAGCTTCGATGCCCTGTGCCGCGTCGACCACCAGGATGGCTCCCTCGCACGCGGCGAGCGACCTCGAAACCTCATAGGCAAAGTCGACGTGCCCTGGAGTGTCGATGAGGTTGAGCTCGTAGGTCTTGCCGTCGTGGGCCGGGTACGTCATGCGGACCGCCTGCAGCTTGATCGTGATGCCGCGCTCACGCTCCAGGTCCATCGAGTCGAGCACCTGGTCCTGCATGTCGCGCTTGCTGATCGATCCGGTGTACTCGAGCAGCCGGTCCGCGAGCGTGGACTTGCCGTGATCGATGTGGGCGATGATGCAGAAGTTCCGCACGCGGTCCTGGCTCGTCGGCACGCTGCAATGCTAGGGAGTGGCAAGATGCCGACGTGGAATTGGTGCTGACGATCGGCGTGGTGCTGGTTGTAGCGGGCCTGGCGCTGCTGCTCAACCTGTTCGGCGCGGGTGATGTCGTCATCCGCCGGGTGACGTCGCGATCGCTGGGAGAGCTGGCTCCGGGTTTCGCGGCCAGCCGCCGTGGTTTCAGGACGTACGCCTTACTCGTGCTGGCGGTCGGAACCCTATGCGTCGGCCTGGCCATGACAGATCGTTTTCTTCCTCTCGCTGGGGCCCTGATGGTCATAGGAGCGATGACCTTCGGTATCGCGTCGGTGATCGCAATCGCCGGCGAGGTCGAGACCTACCGCGCGCTGAAGCGCTAGGGACGCGCCCTAGCTGGCGAGCGCCGCGGGCTCGTCCAGGCGCTGATGCGCGCCGACACTGGCCGGCCGCGCCAAGGCGGCGGCGCAGATCATCGAGGCCAGCTCGGCCGCGTCGGAGGCGACCGAGGAGACTGCTCCTGAACGCAGCCGGGTCAGCGCTGCGTCCAGCGCCGCTCCTGTCCTGAGGACTCCGGCCGCGGAGTCGAGCAGGTCTCCCACGTCCGCCACCGTGAGGTCACCGTGTCGCCAGGCCCAGCGCCGAACCCTGCCGGCGGTCTCCACGCTCGGAGCGCTCATCGCCGCGGCCGCGGCACGGCGGCCGAACGCGGCCGCCTCCAACAGCGAGTTGCTGGCGAGCCGGTTGGCGCCGTGGACGCCGGTACGCGCGCACTCGCCCGCGGCGTACAGGCCCTCCAGCGATGACCGGCCGTCCAGGTCGGTCGCGACTCCGCCCATGGTGTAGTGCGCCGCCGGCGCGATCGGCACGGCCCGCCGCAGAGGGTCGATGCCGGCGCGCCGGCAGTTGCGCACGAAATTCGGAAAGCTCCGGCGCAGCAGGTCCGGGTCGAGGTGGGTCGCCGAGATGAAAGCGCGACCGCGATGCATGGCCAGCGCGCGCGCGACCTGGTCGCGCGGCAGCAGCTCGTCGACGAACCGCTCGCCCTCTTCGTCGACCAGGATCGCCCCTGCGCCGCGCAGCGCCTCGGTGATCAGGAAGGGGTGGGCGCCGTCGAAGACCGTGGGGTGGAACTGGACGAATTCCAGGTCAGAGGTGCGCGCTCCGGCGCGAGCCGCCTCGAGAATTCCCTTGCCGTTGCTGATCCGGCTGTTGGTCGTGAGCCCGTAAAGGCCGGCGTAACCGCCGGTCGCCAGCAACGTCGCGCGCGAATGAAAGGTGAGACCGCCTGAAAAGCTCGCACCGCCGCACGACTCATCAACGATGAGCGACTGAAGGCGCGCGCGGTGCCGCGTGATCCTCGGCTCGTGTTCGATGGCGGCGCGCATGAAACCCATCAACGTGCTGCCGCTCTGGTCACCGCCGAGATGGAGGACGCGCGGCAGAGAATGCGCGGCCTCGCGTGCGCTGCCGCCGTCGAACCGGACACCAAGCGACTCCAGCCAGCGCACCGTTTCCGGTCCGGCCGAGGTCAGTATTGCCACCGCACTCGGGTCGCAAAGGTCGCCGCCTGCTGCGAGCGTGTCGAGGGCGTGAAGCCGAGGCGAGTCTTCTGGCAGCGTCGCCGCGGCGATGCCGCCCTGCGCGCGGTCGGACGAGCCGTGGGCCGCTGAAACAAGGGCCACCGACGCGCCCATGCGGGCCGCTTCGATCGCCGCCGCGGAGCCGGCCAGCCCGTCGCCGACGACCAGGATGTCCGTCTTCACAGTTCAACCATTCGTTGAATCGCGCCGCGAGCCCTGTCGGCCACGTCTTGCGGGACCGTGACCTCGAACACATCGTCACGGAGCGAGGTCAGCAGCTTGTCGAGCGTGATCGTCTTCATGTAGCGGCAGATCGCGCGCTCGCTGGCGGCGTAGAAGCGGCCCTGGGGCGCCTCCTTAGACAGCCGATGCATGATGCCGAGCTCGGTCGCGACGACAAAACTGCGGGTCGGGTGCTGCTGCGCGTGCCGGACCATGCCTTCTGTGCTGAGAATGTGCGTGCGGTCGGCGTCGATGTCGCCATTCGCCTTGAAGTACATGCACTGGCTGGCGCAACCGCATTCCGGGTGAACAAGCAGGTCTGCGTCTCCATGCTCGCGGCGCGCGCGGTCGATGTCATTCGGCCTGATGCCGGCGTGGACGTGACACTCGCCCGGCCAGACGTGCATCGTGCGGCCAGTCACCTTCTCGAGGTAGGTGCCGAGAAACATGTCGGGCAGGAAGAGGATCTCTTTGTCTTCGGGGATGGCGCGGATCACGCGCTCGGCATTCCCCGATGTGCAGCAGTAGTCGCTCAGCGCCTTCACCTCGGCGGTGGTGTTCACGTACGACACGACGACCGCGCCTGGATGCTCGGCCTTCCAGGCCGTGAGCTGTGTCGCGTTGATCGTCGCCGCCAGAGAGCAGCCGGCCTCGAGGTCGGGGATGAGCACTCGTTTGGTTGGGCTCAGGATCACCGCGGTCTCGGCCATGAAGTGGACTCCGCAGAACACGATCACGTCAGCCTCCGTCGCGGCCGCCTGGCGTGACAGGCCGAGCGAGTCGCCGACGTAATCCGCCACGTCCTGGACCTCTGGCACTTGATAGTTATGGGCGAGGATCACCGCGTTGCGCTTTCGCGCGAGCTCGCGAATCTCCCGACTCATGCCAGCGATGTCGCGCGGAACGCCGCGCCCCGCGTACGCGGTGGCGTCTGCCTCGAGATCCAACACTTCTATCGCCACGTCTTCGTGACCTCCAGGCTCAGGTCCAGCGCCGGCGCGGAGTGCGTCAGCGCCCCAACCGAGATGCGGTCCACGCCGGCCCGGGCCGCCGCCACCGCGCCTTCCAACGTCATGCCGCCTGAGGCTTCCAACCGAGCGCGACCGGCGGTCATCTCGACGGCGCGCCGCAGGTGCTCAGGCGGCATGTTGTCGAGCAGGATGGTCTCGGCCCCGGCGGCAAGCGCCTCGCGAAGCTGCTCGAGCGACTCGACCTCGACCTCGACCGGCAGGCGCGCGCGGCGGGATCGATTGATGGCCTCCGTCACGCCGCCCGCAGCCGCCACATGGTTGTCCTTGATGAGGATCGCGTCCCAAAGGCCGTCGCGATGGTTATGTCCGCCGCCCGCTCGCACCGCGGCGCGCTCGAGGAAACGCAATCCAGGCGTGGTCTTGCGCGTGTCGAGCAACACGACCCCGGGATAGCCGGCGAGCGCGTCAGCGTAGCGTCGCGTGAGCGTCGCTATGCCGGAGAGCCGCTGGAGGAAATTGAGCGCGGTGCGCTCGGCGGTCAAGATTGATGCGAGCTGCCCGGTTACGCGCGCCACGGCGTCTCCGGCTTCGACCCGAACGCCGTCCGCAAGCAGCGCTTGGTAATCGGTTGGCGGGCGGACGAGCTCGAACACCCTCGCCGCTGCATCCATGCCGCTGAGCACGCCTGGCTTGCGAGCGATGATGACCGCCTCACCCATCAGCTCTGGGTCGACGACGGCCTCCGTGGTCACGTCGGTCCCGTGCTCACCCAGGTCTTCCTGGAGCGCGCCGGCAACCACCAGGTCGAGGTCAGGCTTCGATGAAACCATCGGGCTCCTCGCGCAGGCCGAATGCTTGCTGGCTGAAGCGGAACAGATAGGCGCGCTTGCCGCGCACGCTACGTTCCTGGCCCGTTGGCTCGATGACGCCGCGGTCGACCACCTTGCGCCAGAAGTTGCCGCGATTGATCGAGAGCCCGAGCACAGCCTCGTAGACGTGCTGCAGCTCGGTGATGGTGAACTCGGCGGGGAGCAGCTGAAAGCCGATGGACGAGTACCCGACCTTGCTGCGCAGGCGGCGCACCGCGTAGTCGACGATCTCGCGATGGTCGAACGCCATCTCCACGGGCAGCCGGCGCACCGGGTGCCACTGCTGCTCGCCTTGACCCTTGCGCTCGGCGCACGACTCGGCCAGGGCCGTCGGCACGATCGCGATGTACGCGACGGAGAGAACGTCGCCCCGCGGATCGCGACCAGGGACGACGACGTTCCCCCCGGCATCGACCTGCTGCGGCCGGTGGAAGGTCTTGAGCTGCTCGATCCATCCGCCTTCGAGGCCGGTAACGACGCTCTGCAGTGCTCGGGCCTGGGCGTCCAGCGAGACCCCTGGCCGGCGAAGGCTCCCCGGAAGCGCCCAAAAGCCGGGATACGGTGACTCGGTCCGCTCGGTCAGGAGGACGCTCAGCTCGCGGCCCGCGAGCGTGAAGACCGCGAGGTCGACCGAGATCGGCCCACTCGACTCGCCCAGCCGGTCGGGGCCGAAATTGCCCTCCACCAAGCGCTCCGCCATCTCATGCTTCATCTTATCTCAATCCGAAGCGACAGTGGAAGCGAGTTATTCCCGTGAGGCGAGCGCGACGGACAGTCCCACCAGCGCGGCGGTGTCGGCGCGCAGGTTGCGCGGGCCGAGGTCAGCCTTGACGTACGCGATGGCGAGCTCCCGGTCCGACCACCCCCCTTCCGGGCCGACCAGCAGGGTGAGGTCGCGAGGTGTGGCCATTCCGGCCAGCCTCTGGGGAGCGCCTCGGACGAGCATCACCGGGTGCTCGCTCACCCTCAGCACGTCCTCCAGCGAGGAGAGCCTGTCGACCTCGGGAACCCGCAGCCGGCCGGCGAGCATGGCCGCCTCCCGGCAGATGGTCCGCCACCGATCGGGCTTGTCGCCGCGGGCGACGCTGCGATCGGCCTGGAAGACGTGGAAGTCGAGGGCGCCGGCCTCGGTGCAGCGGGACAACACGAGCTCGAGCGCAGGCGCCGGCAGGTTGGCGATCGCGATCGTGATCCTCGCCGCCGGCTCCGGCCGGTGCGGCCGCTCCGCGATGACCACTCCTTCCACCTTTTCCGGAGAGACGGCATCGAGGCGGACGGTGAGCATGTAGCCGGCCGGGTCGACCACCTCGATCTCCTCCCCCACCCGCGCCCGCAGCGAGCGAGCGAGGTGGCGAGCGTCGCCGCCGGTTATGGCGACGCGCCCGCCGTCCCGCTCAGCAAAAAATGAAGGCAACCTTCAGCGCACTGGGATCACATCGCGTTGAACGTTTCGTAGACCGCGATCTGTCCTCCGCTCTTCACGATCGGGCATCCCTTGGCCATCTTCGTCGCCTTGTCCAGCGAACCGGCCTCGATGATGCTGTAGCCGGTCGCGCGCTGACCGATCGGCCCTTTCGCGATTGTGCCATCGGCCTTGATCTTGTTGACCGCGCCTGAAAACGGGTTGCCCCCGTCGACGACGGCCGGTCCGAGTTTCGTGTACCACGTCCCCCACTGCTTCATGACACGAGCCTGCGCCGCGGGCGTCTCCGGCATTCCACCACCGTAGTAGACCAGCAGATACTTCACGCCTTTCTCCTCATCGCCTTCCTGGTTGCCCGCTGAGCGCGGGGCGGCCGTGCGGGCTGCCGTCGCTAATTTGAGCCGCTTCGCAGTGCGCGCGCAAGACTCGAGCGGAGTTCTCCCACAAGCGCCAGCGCGGAAGCGAGACGCTCGCGGTTTGCGGGGTCGTTGAGCCAGCGACTCTGACCCGAGGGGTGGGGCAGTGGAACCATCACGGGCTTGTCGCCGAAACGATGACCCACCCGGTCCTCCAGGGTTCCCGGGCCGAGGAATCGTGCGATCGCCAGCTGCCCGACGAGGATCAGCACCTTGGGCTTGACGATTCGCAACTCGACCTCGAGCCAGTGGGCGCAGTTGGCGACCGCCGCCGGTGGCGGCTTCAGATCACCGGTCCCGCTGCGGTTGCGGCCCGGGAAGCAGCGCATCAGGGCCGCGATGTAGGTGAGGCGCCGGAACTCCTCAGGGCTTGCAAACCCGGCGCGCACCATCCACCGGTCGAGCTCTTTGCCGGCACGCCCCGAGAACGGCCGCCGCGACTCGCGCTCGACCGGACCGGGCGCCTGCCCGACCAGCAGGAACGGCGCACCCCACCGCCCCTCGAAGGTGGGATTCGCCTCGGGGATGATGCCCTGGTCGACACAGACACGGCAGGCGCGGCATGAAGCCTGGTGGGCCAGCATCGCGGCGCGACCCTTGTTCCGCTGGACGCGCACCGGCCGAATGTCAGTCATGGATGGCGAAATTAACAGGCAGGGCGTTGTCAACCATTAAGGAATCTGACCGTGGGCGAGGCGTTCTGTCAGGAAAGAATCTGACTCTGGGCTTGGGG
>JBGQGS010000056.1:0-12157 GCA_041497555.1 Candidatus Dormibacteraceae bacterium
GGAAAAGGAGACGCTGCCCGGAACGCGCGGCGGGGAGGAGGGGAACGTCGCTGTTCACAGCGTGCGCCTGCCGGGCTTTGTCGCCGACCAGGAGGTCATCTTCGGGCTGCCGGGACAGACCCTGACGATCGTTCACCGGACAACGAGCCGCGAGGCATACATCCCCGGCGTTTTGCTGGCGATCCGAAAGGTGACCAGCGAACCTCGCTTCTATCGAGGCCTGGACCAGCTGCTTGGCCTGGACGCCCGCAGCTAGCCCGCCGGACCGCGTGCTGGTCTGGTCGGCGCAGCTGGCGGCCAACGATTTCCCACCCGTCTGCGCGATGACCGGCGCGCCGGCCGAAACCTGGCGCAGGTTCCGGTTCTCGACTGCGCCGGCGTGGGCTTATCTGTTCCTTCTGCTGCTGTGCACCGGCGTGGGCCTGCTGATCGTCTTTCTGATCATGTACCTGGTTTCTCGCCGCGCGAGTGGCCAGCTGCCGTTGACAAAGGCAAGCAGCCGAACCATTGGCCTTGCCAGCTGGATACCTGGCGGTCTGCTCATCGGCACCGTTGCCCTATGGGTGGTGGCAGCGATAGTGGGCAGCAGCTCAAACAACGATACGACCGGTGCAATTGCCGCAGCGATGGTGATCCTCAGTTTGCTCACTCTTCTCGCAGGCATCGTGGGCCTGCTCGTAGTCAGGCCGCTCATTGGCCCGCGCGCCACCGTCATGGAACAGCAGCCGGGGCAGTACGACCGACTGGTCAGGCTCCGGCGCGTGCATCCCGCCTTCGTGGCGGCGGTGAACCAGATCCACCAAGCACGCGCGGCGCAATACGCCTCGATGCCGCCGCCGGCGCCGAACCTTCCGCTCCCGCCTGGATCGATTTAGACTGAGGTCGTGCCCACCTCCAAGCGACTAAACGTTGCTGTCGTCGGCGCGACCGGCATGGTCGGGCACGAGATGCTGCGCGTGCTCGCACAGAGACATTTCCCGAGCGAGCGGGTCATCGCGCTTGCGTCGGAACGTTCGAAGGGCCTGACCGTGTATTACAACGGCGGCTCGATCAAGGTCGAACCGCTCGACGAGAAAGCGTTCAAAGGCATCGACATCGCGCTCTTCGCCGCGAGCGGCGACATCGCTTTGATCTACGGACCGGTCGCGGCCGAGGCGGGAGCCCTGGTGATCGACAACAGCTCAGCCTGGCGCATGAAGCAGAACGTTCCACTGGTTGTTCCTGAGGTGAACAGCGAGGACATCCGGCACAACGAGGGCATCATCGCCAACCCCAACTGCTGCGCGATCCCCCTCGCGGTGATCCTCAACCCTCTGAAGAGAGCGGTTGGCCTCGAGCGAGTCCTCGTGTCGACCTATCAATCCGCCTCGGGGGCAGGCCGCGCGCTCGTCGACGAGCTCGAGGAGCAAACGAAGGCCATCGCGGCCGGCACCGAACCACAGGCGGTCGCCTATCCATACCAGCTGGCCTACAACGTCGTGCCCGGTGGATGGAGGCCCGAGCCAGAGGGCTACAACGAGGAAGAGGTCAAGATCGTGAACGAGACTCGCAAGATCCTCCACATGCCGGAGCTGCGCATCACCGCCACCTGTGTGCGCGTCCCAGTGCCGGTTGGGCACGGAGAGTCCGTTTTCCTCGAGACCAAAGAGAAGATCACAGCCGATGAGGCACGCACCCTCTTCGCCACCGCGCCCGGTGTGATCGTCGAGGACGACCCGCACGCGAGGCTGTATCCGACTCCGCATCAGGTCGCCGGGAAAGACGAGGTGTATGTTGGCCGCATCCGAAACGATCCCTCGACGACGAACGGCCTGGCCCTCTGGCTGGTGTCTGACAACTTGCGCAAGGGAGCCGCGTTGAACGCGGTCCAGATCGCCGAGCAAGCCATCGAAATGGGAGTCGTAGGCCGATGACCAGCGAAATAGGACGCCTGCTGACGGCGATGATCACCCCGTTCAAGCCGGACGGGTCGATGGACTACGACGCTGCCGAGAAGCTGGCGGTCCTGCTTGTCGCTGACGGGTCCGATGGAGTGGTGGTCTCCGGTACCACGGGCGAAGCCCCAAGCCTGACCGACGACGAGAAGATCGAGCTGCTCAAGGTGGTCAGGAAGGCAATCCCAGGCAAGTGCGTCGTCGCCGGCACCGGCAGCAACGACACGCACCACTCGGTCAAGCTCTCCGAGCGCGCGATGAAGGCGGGCGCGGACGCACTGCTCGCAGTCGTGCCGTACTACAACAAGCCCCCGCAGGAGGGCATGTACCAGCACTTCAAGGCAATCTCAGAGGTCGGGCCGACGATCATGTACAACATCCAGGGCCGCACCGCGGTCAACATGACCGCCGCCACCACGCTCCGCTGCGCCGATCTGCCGGGCATCATCGGTGTCAAAGAGGCGAGCGGCGACCTGGACCAGATCGGCTTTGTGTGCGCCGGCAAGCCGGCGAGCTTCAAGGTGTGGAGCGGCGACGACAGCTGGACGCTCCCGGTACTGGCGGTGGGCGGTTACGGCGTGATCTGCGTCGTGTCGCACATCGCCGGGCGCTCCGTGAAGAAGTTGATCGACGCTTACTCGAAGAGCGACAATGACGTCGCCCGCAAGATCCACCTCGGTCTGCTGCCCGTGATCAAGACGCTGATGACGACCGCGGCCAACCCGGTGCCGATCAAGTCGGTGCTGAACGCGATGGGCTTCCCGGCCGGACCGTTCCGCCTGCCGCTGGTGCCATTGACCGAAGAACAGCTGCAATCGGTCATGAAGACCGTCCGCGATGCCGGTGACCTGATCACCTTCAAGGCGGGAGTAAAAGTCGCTTAGTTCTCCCTCCCTCCTCGAGCAGGTCCACGCCGAGATCCGTTCTTGCACCAAATGCGGACTTCACGCAACTCGCACCCAGGCGGTGCCGGGAGTCGGTCCGTGTCCTTCCGACATCTTGATCGTCGGCGAGGCTCCGGGCTTCAACGAGGACCGGCAGGGCGAACCTTTCGTGGGCGCCGCCGGCAAGCTCCTCGACACTCTGCTCGCCCGGATCGGGCTGAGCCGGGCGGACGTGTACATCACCAACGTGCTGAAGTGCCGGCCGCCGATGAACCGCGACCCGATGCCCAACGAAGCCGAGGCCTGCTCGCCATATCTCAAGCGCCAGCTGGAGCTCGTGCGACCGAAGGTCGTCCTCATCCTCGGCCGCCACGCGCTCGAGCGCCTGATGCCCGGCCAGGGGTCGATCTCGCGCATACATGGGAGTCTAGTCAAGCGAGATGGCGTCGCTTATGTGCCGCTCTACCATCCGGCCGCCGCGCTGCACAACGGCTCGTTGGTGGCTGATCTCGAGCACGACTTCGACCGCGTGAAGGCGTACCTGGAGGCGCTCCTGGCTCCGCCTCCGCCGCCCGTCGCGGTCGCGCCGCCAAAGCAGGAGGCGGAACAGCTGCGCCTCTTGTGAAAATCCCCACGAACTCCGAGCCTTCGGCGTGAGTTCGCGGGGGCCGCTATGACACCGCGACTCAGTTACGTCCCGCTGGGCGGCCTTGGCGAGGTCGGCATCAACATGTGGGCCCTCGAGTGGGAGAACAAGATCCTGGTCGTCGACGCCGGCCTCATGTTTCCCCAGGAAGACATGCCCGGCATCGACCTCGTGCTGCCCGACATCTCGTACCTGCTGCAGCGCGATCGCGAGGTTCTCGGAATCTTCCTCACGCACGGCCATGAAGACCACATCGGCGGCCTGCCGTATGCGCTGAAGAAGCTAAACGTCCCGGTCTACGGCACGCGCCTGACCCTGGGGCTCGTCAAGCCAAAGCTGAAGGAACACCGCTTCCTGCGCGAGGCCGACCTTCGCGAGGTCCGCGTCGGCGACTCGGTACAGCTCGGGCCGTTTCGCGTGGAGACGATCGCGGTGTGTCACTCCATCCCCGACGCCGTGGCACTGGCCATCGACACCCCGGTCGGAAAGGTGGTCTACACGAGTGACTTCAAGCTCGACCCCGCTCCACCCGACGGACATCCCACGGACATGGCTCGCTTTCGACGGCTTGGCGATGAAGGAGTGCTGCTCCTGCTCAGCGACTCGACCAACGCCGAGCGCCCGGGACGCTCGGGCTCGGAGCGCGACCTGCATCCGGCCCTCGAGCGGATCTTCACCGACGCCCCCAGCCGCATCGTCGTGGCCAACTTCGCCTCCAACATCCACCGCATCCAGCACCTGGTGCGCACGGCAAGCCAGTTCGGCCGTCGCGTCGCAGTCGTCGGGCGCAGCCTGCAGACCAACTTCAAGACTTCGCGCGAGCTCGGTTTCCTCAAGGTTCCCGACGGGGTGACCGTACCGCTCGAGGAGATCGATCGCATCCCGCCATCCAAGCTGTTGCTCCTCACCGCTGGCAGCCAGGGCGAGCCGATGTCGGCACTGGCCCGTTTCGCGGCCCAGCGCCATCCATTCGTGAACGTGCTCAAAGGCGATTGGGTCGTGATCTCGGCCCGACCCATCCCAGGCAATGAGCGAATGGTCCACCAGACCGTGAACAACCTGTATCGCCACGGTGCGCGGGTGTTCTACTCCGAGGTGGGCAACGTGCACGTGACCGGCCACGCCCAGCGCGATGACCTGCGCGAGATGCTCGACGCAGTCCGGCCGCGAAACTTCATCCCGGTGCATGGCGAGTACCGGCAGCTGATCCTGCACGCCGAGATCGCGCGCGAGGCCGGAATCGCAGAGGATCGGATCGTCGTGGTCGAGGACGGCGAAACGGTCGAGCTCGACGCCGACACGATCGAGCGAGGCGAGAAGGTCGGCACTGGGCTCGTGTACGTCGACGGCCTCGGGGTGGGGGACGTGGAACAGGTGGTCCTGCGAGATCGCCGGCACCTGGCCGAGGATGGCCTCCTGGTCGTGACCCTCGCGCTGGACCGCGACAGCGCAAAGGTCCGCGCCGGGCCCGACCTCATCTCACGCGGTGTGATCGAGCCGGAGCTGTCATCGAAGCTCATGGCCGACGCCCGCGCCGCCGCGGTTGAAAGCATCGCGCGCTTTACCCAGACGCGACCTGACCTCAATCTGCTGCAGGAAGCCATCCACGACGCGGTCGCCAAGACCGTCTACCGGCAGACACGACGGCGCCCTATGGTGATCCCCGTCGTAACCGAAATATGAAAAGGTATGAGCGGAAACCCGGACGGTTTCCGCTGCGCGCCAGGCGCGAGCATGTTGGGACTTACTGATTGCATCGGCGCGTCGGCGTCGCCAAGGCGCCTGCTCACTTTCCGGAGATGGGATTCACGGAATAATTACTCCTGGAGACGTTTGGCAGTGATCAGGAACAAAGTTGCGGCCGAGGTTAACTCGGCCGCCCTGCAACGCTGGTGACCGTATGAAACTTCCGCCACTAGCGCTTGTCGCCCCGAGCCTGTGTCCGCGCTGCGACCAGCCGGCCATGGTGCTCAACCACGCTGACGAGGCGCGCTGCGCACACTGCAGCCTCCAGCTCCACCAGTGCGGCAGCTGCCGCGGAATCGCCGGCCCGTTCGACCGGTATTGCGGCTTCTGCGGCCATGAGATGGTGCGCGGGGAGAAGCGGCCGCTGTGGTGGCGGCTGTGGTTCCTCGCCGCCCTGATCCCGTTGGCGGCCGGCCTGATCTACGGGATCGCACAAGCGCAGGTGCGCCGCTAGCGTTCCCCTGCCCCACGGGGGGGTGTAATTCCGTCCTTTATCGGTTCAGACGCTGTCCGCATTCGACGCAGAAGCTGTGACGGCCGAGGTTGTGGTGGCCGCAAGACGGGCAGACCAGGCGCCTCGGCGGATCCGCCTGGAGCCAGCGCTCATTTTCGCGACGGTACCAGATGCCGTCTTCCGGTCCGAGCATCCAGCGTCGTCCCTCGCTGTCGAGCACGGCAAGGTCTCTGACCGCCACCCTGAATGCTCGGGGTTGCAGGCCGCCGGAGCGACGCTCGTCGACCAGGACCTTGTAGCGCATTTCGGCGTCGGCAAACGGATCGACTGCCACGCGGAGAGTATCGCTCGCGGCGGCCGGCAGAGTCGGGACCGCCGACCGGCAGGCTGCTGGTAGAATTCGCTGCGGCTCCAGGGGCCGCAGCATGCGTCGCACCACATCCCGAGGCTCACGTCATTCCGCAAACGGCGCACGCCGCGCCGTCCGCCCTGTGCGCCGTGGTCGAGCAGGAAAGAACAAGCGCGCGGCGCGGCCGCACCTCACGAAGCGCCAGGCGCGCGAGATCACAGGGGTCTTACTGATTCTCATCGCGCTGCTGGGCCTCCTGGCTCTCGCGAGCAGCTCGGGCTCGATCCTGATCGGTATCCACGAATGGTTGGTCGCGACGTTCGATCGCGCATGGTTCGTGCCCGTCGGTGCGGCGCTCGCGCTCGGTGCGTACCTGCTCTGGCCTAAAGCTCCCCGGCCTCGACCCGTCGACATCGTCTCAGGAGCGGTTGCGGTGGTGGCTCTGGTCGGGATATTCGGCCTGGTCGCACACGGTGGATCGGCCGGCGAGGCGATCGACCGAGCCGTGATCCAGGTGGTGGGCCGTTGGGGAGCGTGGGCCCTGCTGATCGCGCTCCTGGTGATCGGTCTCATCGTGACCGTTCACTTCAGCCCCGGCGCGATGCTCGCGACGGTGGTCGCCAGCGGTCAGGCCGCATACGCGGAACGCCTGCGGCTCCAGAACCTGGTCTCGCCGCCGGCCATTGGGAAGGGCAAGGCACTCAAGCCCGAGCCCCCGACCAGCGACGAGCTCGCAATGTCGGCCGCCAGCTTTGCCACGCCGCACCCCGCACTCGAGCCGGTCAAGCCGTGGGAGATCGAAGAACCGGTCAAACCGCAGGCGGCGAAGGCTGCAAACGGGGTTGAAGCCGGGGCTTCGGACGACGAAGCTGCCCCGCCGCCGGCGCTGCGGGTGGTCGCCGAACTCGAGGACGACCTGCCCGAGATCGACTGGAAGCTGCCTTCGATCGCATTGCTCGACACGGTGACCGCCCGGCGCGAGCGGATGGCGGACGAGATCAAGCGCAACGTCAAGATCATCGAGACGACGCTCGCCACGTTCGGTGTCGAGTGCAAGGTGGTCGGCGTCAACAGCGGCCCGGCCGTCACGCAGTACGAGATCCAGCCTGGTCCGGGGGTCCAGGTGAAGCGGATCACGGCTCTGCAAAACGACCTGTCGCTTGCGCTGGCCGCCGCGCCTCTACGCATCGAAGCCCCGATCCCCGGCAAGTCCGCCGTCGGCATCGAGGTTCCCAACAAGGCCGCGAGTCTTGTCACCATCCGCGAGGTGCTCGAGACCGCAGCCTTCCGCGAAGGCACGCACGCATTGGCCCTCGGACTTGGTAATGACGTCTCGGGTCAGTCGATCGTCTCTGACCTCACGCGAATGCCGCACCTGCTCATTGCCGGTGCGACGGGCCAGGGCAAGAGCGTGTGCATCAATGCGCTGATCACAAGCCTCCTGTTCCAGGTCACGCCCGAGCACATGCGACTGCTGCTCATCGACCCGAAGCGCGTCGAGCTGACCGGATACAACGGCCTGCCCCACCTGGCGCTGCCGGTGCTGGTTGAATCACACGAGGCCGCAGCGGCTTTGCGCTGGGCGGTCGCGGAGATGGATCGCCGCTACAAGATGTTCTCGGCCGAGGGCGTGCGCAACATCGCTGCTTACAACGAGAAGGCGAAGCAGCGCCTCGCTCGAGAGCTGCCTTACATCGTGATCGTCATCGACGAACTGGCCGACCTGATGATGGTCGCCGCAGGTGAGATCGAAGAGCTCATCTGTCGCATCGCGCAGCTGGCGCGGGCTGTCGGCATCCACCTCATCATCGCGACGCAGCGGCCCTCGACCGACATCATCACCGGCCTGATCAAGGCCAACATCCCCTCGCGCATCGCGTTTGCGGTGGGTTCGCAGGTGGATAGCCGCGTCATCCTCGACACCGGCGGCGCGGAGAAGCTTCTCGGTCGCGGCGACATGCTGTACCAGCCGGTCGACGCAGGCAAGCCAACGCGCATCCAGGGCGCCTTCGTCAGTGACCCCGAGGTCGTGGCGGTCGTCAACTTCTGGAAGGCGCAGGGCGGACCGCGCTACATGGAGGAGATCCTCGAAGCGGGTGCGAACTCCGAGTGGGAGGGTGGACAGATCTCAGAGCGGAAGCTCGACCCGCTCTTCGCTCGCTCCGCGCGGGCGGTGGCCGCCGAAGGCTCCGCTTCCGTTTCGCTCGTTCAGCGCAAGTTCAACGTCGGCTACTCGCGGGCAGGCCGCATCGTCGACCAGCTCGCCGAGCACCGCGTCGTCGGCAGCTACCAGGGATCCAAGTCGCGAGAGGTGCTGATGACCTTGCCTGACGTCGATGAGCTGCTGGAGCGACTGGGCATCGAATGAAAGCGCATGGGGGGCACGCCCCCCCCACGGAACCCCTCCTTTCAGGCGGATCGTGGTCGCCTGCGCTGAGTCGTGGCGGTGGCCCGGCGAAGCCGGGCCACGCGGATAAAGTCGAATGAGGCGCGTGGCCCGACCGTGACGCTTGGTGAGACCCTTGCTGCCAAGCGCGGCGAGCGTGGGCTCACCATCCAGCAGGCGGCAGCCGCGACCCGGATTCAAGCCGATTACCTGAAAGCGCTCGAAACCGGCGACCTGCAACGTTTGCCTGCGCCCGTCTTTGCAAAGGGCTACCTCAGGACCTACGCGCGCTACCTCGGCCTCGACCCTGAGCCACTCGTGGCGCTTCTCCACACGCCGGCCGGAGATCCGCAGCGCTTGCTCAGCATCGCGCGCGTCGTCACGCGACCTCGCATGGTCATCACGGCGCCGGCGCTCGCCGCAGCGGGCCTGGTGCTGCTGGCCGGAGCTTTCAGCGGTTACGCGTGGCGGCAGATCCAGGCCGATCAGCGTCTGTCCGCCACCCCCAGGGCTGCGCAGGTCGCGCCAGTGACACCCTCAGCGGTGCCGGTTCCGACCCCGTCACCGCAGCCGCGCCCAATCGTCGTCGGGGTCAGGGTGACGGAAGAGGTATGGATCAACGCGTTCGTCGACGGCAGACCCCAATATGCCGACGCGGGGAAGACGCTTCCGGCCGGCTCGGTCGTGTACTTCAGCGGAGTGGACATCAAGATCACGAGCGGCAAAGCGGCGGAGACCTTCATCACCATCGACGGGCGCTCCGTCGGAGCCTTGGGCACAGGAGTGGCAACGCGCGACTTCTCGTCGCAAACTTCACCCTAGGTCAGAAGCCTATGAACATCCCCAATGCGCTGACGCTGAGCCGGCTCGCGGCGATCCCGCCGCTGATGGTGCTGCTCATGGTGCGGTTCCCAGGGCACGACCAGCTGGCGGCCGCGCTCTTCATCGTCTTCTCGCTCACTGACACCCTTGACGGCGAGATTGCACGCCGCCGCGGGACCGTGAGCGACTTCGGGAAGTTCCTGGATCCGCTGGCGGACAAGCTCTTCGTGCTGTCGGTCCTGATCGTCCTGGTGCAGGAAGGCCTTGTCGCGGCCTGGGTCGTAGTGGTCATCTTCTCGCGCGAGCTCATCATCACGATCCTGCGTTCGGTTGCCGCGGCACAGGGCCACGTGATCAGCGCGGCTCCACTCGGCAAGACCAAAGCAGTCATGCAGATGAGCGCCGTCACCCTGTTGATCCTGCAGCGCCCGTACCCGATCGTCGTACCGCTCGCGGACGTCGCGGTCGCCGTGGCGGTCGTCTTCACGATCGGGAGCGGCCTCGACTATCTCTGGCGGTTCCGCTACCTGATCGGGCCGTTCGACACCTCTCGTCAGTCGGGACGCGCCGGACCGAGTGGGGGAGCGGTCGCGACGGACGAGACCGGCGCGGGGGCGGCTCGAGAGCTTGGAGAGCTCTTGCGAAAGGGAGGCCTGACCGTCGCGGTCGCCGAATCGTGCACGGGTGGCATGGTCGGGGCCTTGATCACCGACCAGCCCGGCAGCTCCGCGTATTTTCTCGGCGGTGTGATCGCTTACTCGGACGACGTGAAGCGCGACCAGCTCGCGGTTGCGCCGGCGCTGCTGAAGCGGATGGGCGCGGTCAGCAGCGAGGTGGCGCAAGCCATGGCGGAGGGCGCCCGTTCGCGCTTTCGGGCGGACATGGCCGCAGGGGTGACGGGGATCGCCGGCCCAGAGGCGGACGGATCGGACAAGCCCGTTGGCCTGACGTACATCGCCGTCGCCTCGGCGCGTGGAACCGCGTCTCACGAATACCGGTTTGGTGGGGACCGCTGGTCCAACCGGCGGCAGGCGGCGGTCCAGGCGTTACGGCTGCTGGCCGAAGAAGCCCGTTCGAGCGCAAGGACCAAGACCGCTTGACAACCCCCCTTGACGTAACGAACACCTGTTCGCTAGACTCTTGCGACGGCCTGTTAACGACGTTGACCTCAGCCCCACGACGTAGAACACTCGCCGCAACGACCTAGGAGGCATTCAAGACATTGGAAAAGGAAAAGGCCCTCGACTCAGCGATTTCCCAGATCGTCAAGAGCTATGGCAAGGGCGCGATCATGAAATTGGGCGAGCACGCCGCGCTGCGCGGGGAGATTATGGTGATCCCGACCGGCGCGCTGCTGCTCGACCTCGCGCTCGGCGTGGGCGGGATCCCTCGCGGCCGCGTGACCGAGCTGTACGGCCCCGAGTCGGCGGGCAAGACCACGCTCGCCCTTCACGTCATCGCCGAGGCGCAGAAGCAGGGTGGTGTGGCGGCATTCGTTGACGCGGAGCACGCACTCGACCCCCTCTACGCCTCCCGCATCGGAGTGAAGATCGACGACCTCCTGATCAGCCAGCCTGACACCGGCGAGCAAGCGCTCGAGATCGTCGAGGTCCTGGTTCGCTCGGGGGCGGTCGACGTCATCGTCATCGACTCCGTGGCAGCGCTGGTGCCGAAGGCCGAGATCGAAGGCGAGATGGGAGACGCACACGTCGGGCTGCAAGCCCGGCTGATGTCCCAGGCGCTGCGCAAGCTGACCGCCGCGATCTCGAAATCGAACTGCTCAGTCATCTTCCTCAACCAGCTGCGAGAGAAGGTCGGGATCATGTTCGGCAACCCAGAGACGCAGCCTGGCGGCCGTGCCCTCAAGTTCTATTCGTCGGTGCGCCTCGACATCCGCAAGGTGGAGGTGATCAAGGCGGGACTCGACTCGGTCGGGGCTCGGGTGAAGGTCAAGGTCGTGAAGAACAAGGTCGCCCCACCGTTCCGGTCGGCCGAGTTCGACATCCTCTTCAACGAGGGCATCTCGCGCGAGGGGTCGCTGATCGACGCCGCGATCGAGTACGGGATCTTCGAGAAGAGCGGCACCTGGATGTCTTACGGGGATCAGCGCCTCGGCCAGGGCCGCGAGAACGTCCGCAACTACCTGCGAGAGAACCCCACGCTGTCCGCCGAGATCGAGGCGAGGGTAAGAGAGAAGGCCGCCGGCGGGACGCCGTCTGCTGTGATGAAGGCGACAGGTGTCGTGAGGGCTCCCGCGGGTGCGGCGGAGGAGTTCTAACCGGGGGAAGCCCTCGGTCGGTGCTTGGCGGTCGCCGCCGAAGATCAGCGCTCTGGACGCGGGCCTGCGCCTGCTCGGCCGGAGAGCGCACTCTCAAGTCGAGCTGCGCCGCAAGCTCAGCCGGCGCGGCTACTCAGCCGGCGACATTGAGCTGGGGCTGAGCCGGCTGGTCGAGCTCGGCTACCTGGACGACCGGTCGTTCGCCGAGGGCCTGGTCAGGCGCCGGGGGGCCCTCCGCGGGCCGCTGGCGCTTTCAGCTGAGCTCGCCGCTCGGGGGGTTGACCGCGGAGACGCGGACGCCGCCCTGGCCGGCTTCGATCCCGACGCTCAGCTGGCGTCGGCCACCCGACTGGCCGAACGCCTGTACGCGAATCAACCCACTTCGGCGTACCGAGAGATGCTCAACAGCATCGGTTCCAAGCTCCTGCGACGCGGTTTCTCAACCACGATCGTTCGCGCCGCCTGCCAGGCGGTGCTGTCCGGGACGGCGCAACACGCCGTAGACCTGGCTCCGCCGCCGGCCGTCGCCGAAGCCTAGAATTTGTGACGTCACACGGGCCGCGAAATCTCGCGCCCGTAGTCATAGAGCCAACCCGACGCGGGACCCCCGGGGTCCTGCGATGGATCCGCACTTTGACAATCGAATAAACGAGGTGCA
>JBGQGS010000057.1:0-12051 GCA_041497555.1 Candidatus Dormibacteraceae bacterium
ACTGGAGCGGCTCCCCATTCTGGAGGAGGACACGCGGGCATTGGCGTGAACAGCTCTCCAGCGGCGCGCGATGCCGACGCGATGTAGACTCACGCGCATTCGATCGTTACCGGCGTAACCGATCGCGGTCACGCTCGGCGTCGCAGGCTTCACGAAAGGAGAAACCTATGCGTTTGCTCAAGCTCTTCGCGGTGCTCGCGGCGCTGACAACCGTGGCCGCTGTGGCCGCTGTCGCCGCTCAGGCCGACTCGGGCGCCCCGCCCTGGGGTCCGGCGACGCCCAACTTCAACCTCCAAGTCATTCTGCGACCGGTCGCAGGCGCGCCGGACAACAGCTTCGGATTGGTGAAGTTCCGTCAGCCAAAGGATGCTCACGAGATCATCTACCTCGACGTCTGGGTGCGGGACTTGGCCCCGAACCACAGCTACTACCTCGAGCGGGCGGTGGATACGAACGTGAACGACGACTGCACCGGAACGACCTGGGTGAGGCTCGGCCAGGGACTCTCTCCACAGGCGATCACGACGGACGAAACGGGAACCGCTCGGGCGGACCTGTTCCGGGACCTGGGGACCCTCGCGCTTGGCATGCAGTTCGACATCCAGTTCCACGTGATCGACGCGGTGACCTCGGCTGTGGTACTGGAGAGTGCCTGCTACCAGTACACGGTCAGCCAGTGAGCGAGAGGGCGGCCGCCTCGGGGCGGCCGCCCTCCCTCACCGGACGGCGGACCCGGCATGTTTCCCCGGCCGCTGGACGTAGGTCCTGAACGCCTGGTTCGAAGGACCATGCACGTCAGGCGGAGCGAACGCCTTTAGCCAGGTCAGGGTCCATCAGGCGAAGGAAGAACAGCGAGGTGCCGAAGGCGAGGATGAGCCCGCCAGCGATGTCCGCAACGTAGTGCTGCCTGACCATCACCGTGGACATCGCAATGAGCGCAGCCCAGATGATCAGGGGCCAGGAGAACCTGCGGCTGAAGCGCCACCAATGTATGGCGATGATCGTGGAGGTGGACACGTGCAGGCTTGGGAAGTCGTTGAACGGGTGGTCGCCCGCGTACACCTCGCGCACCATGCGGGTGAAGACGTCGTTACCGGTGAGCACTGGCCGGTCGACATATGTCTGTAGAAACGCGAAGAACACGTAGCTGACCAGGAACGTCACGATCATGCTGAGCACCGCCGACTGGAAGACGCGTGCCCTGAAGAGCAGGAAGATCACAAGCGAGCCGTTGATGAAAAGCTGCAAGGAGACGTAAGGCACCACAAAGAGAGGCACCAAAGGGAGAGCCTGGTCAATCGGGCTGCGCAGGAAAAGACGGTACGGACCGTGGTTCAAGTAGTCGTACCCGAGGCTCGCAACATAATCGGCCGCGCCCAGGGCCACGCAGAAGGCCGCGCCCTTCCAGCCGATGAATAACACTCCACGCCGCAGCTCGGTGCGAAGGCGCCTCAGGGCTGGCTGCATGCCGGCCCAACTCTAAGCTACGGCCGTTGGGCGGCCAGAGCTCGGCATATGCTCGAGCCGTGTACGACAAGAGCGCTCAGATCTACGACCTTTTGTACGTCGGATCGGGAATCAAGGACTACGGCGCCGAGGTGGCGGAGCTGCGCCGGATCATCCAGGATGCGTGCCCGACCGCAGAGAGCCTCCTCGACGTGGCATGCGGCACCGGCGCGCACCTCGCGGAGTTGCGCCGGTGGTACACGGTCGAGGGAGTCGACCTCAGTCCCGCGATGCTCGCGGTAGCTCGCGGCCGGCTGGCCGGCGTTCCGCTGCACGCCGGGGACATGCGGACGCTCAATCTCGGCAAGTCCTTTGACGCGGTCATCTGTCTCTTCAGCAGCATCGGCTATGTAACCGATCCTGCAGAGATGCGCTCAACCGTCGGACGCCTGGCGGCGCACGTGGCCCCGGGCGGAGTCCTGGTCCTCGACGGGTGGATTCGACCTGACGAGTGGAGGGGCGACTACCGGGGCGATCCGGACGTGGCCCGCGATGAGGAGGTGATGGTGGTCCGTGTCGCGTTCAGCAGCCGGGAAGGCAGCGTCACCGAGCTCGACATGCATCACCTCGTGCGAACGCAGGCCGGCATCGAATACTTTTCGGAAGTCCACCGGCTTGCGCTGACGCCGACGGAACACTACGTCGCGGCGGTCGAGGCCGCCGGTCTCACCGCGCGAGTGGTCCGCGACTACATGCCAGGCCGAGATCGCATCGTTGGTACTCGCGCCGGGCGCGACTAGGCCTGCCGGGGCACCGCACCTGTGAGCGTGAAGACGAATCGCATGGCCTTGTGCGCGCCGTCGGACACCGGCTCGAACATGAGCGGGCACCCACCGGGGATCACGCTGATGCCGTTGGCCCGCCCAAAGTCGGTCGCCGCCGCGGACACGCTTCCGCCACCGATGGAACGGTGCATCCACACATGCTTGATGCCAAGGTCGGCACATTCGCGGATGGTCGTGTCAGCGGTCCCCGGCCGGGTCCCGATCACAACCGCGCCCACACCCCCCGGGATCGACTTCAGGTCCGGGTAGCACTTGTCTCCCTCGACCTCTTCCGCGTTCGGGTTCACCGCGAAGACCTGGTAGCCCCGCTCGCGCAGCCGTTGGTAAACCACGTTGCTTCCGTGGCCTTCGGGCTTCCTCGAAACCCCGGTGACTGCGATCCGCTTGTTGGACAGGAACTCCGAAGCCGCCTCTTTGATTGGCTTCGTCCGCACAGCCGTCTGCATCTGTTTGACCTCCTTTCGCCGATCGGCACGGGTGATCGACATTGATCACTCAACGCAATGAGCGCCGTCGTGGCCAGAGTCTTAGGACCCTAGGCGCCTGGGACCAATTGCCTTCACCGGCAGATCGATGTCGTCGGGGATTCCCGCCGGGTGAGAAATGCCCAGGCGCCGCGGTTGTGCCACAGCGGATCGCGCTGTACGACCACACCAGGTGACCCTGGCCGGCGATGGGCCAACCCGGCGAGGGCAATTGCAATTCCAGCAGCGAATTGCGTGCGTGAACGGGACTTCACAGGTTGGACCCCCTACCCCAAGCTAGACGAGCGTGACCATCGCAGTACCCTCGTCCCCGACCATGATCCGCATCGCCGGCGCGTTTGGAGTCGTGGCGCCGACGGCGGCAGCCGCCGTCGTGTTGATCGGCGGCTGGCTGACCCCCGGCTACGACCCGCTCGCCCGCACGATAAGCCGGCTGGCCGAGCCTGGCCTTCCGGCGGCCTATGCGGTGGAGCTGGCGATCTGCACGGTCGGCATTTCTGCCCTGGCACTCGCAATCTCACTGGGGCCGGGATCGAGTGGCGGCCGGCTCCTGCTTGCCGTCGCGGGTGTTGCCCTGCTTTCGGCGGCGGCCCTCCGGTTGGATCCCGCCTCCGCTAGCGCCACCACCGAGCACCGCCTGGCCACAACCATCGCGATGCTCACCATGGCTGCAGCCCCTCTTGCCTTCGCGCCGTCATTGGGCCGGCGTCCCGGATGGGCGGCTTACGGGCGGATTTCGTTTGCGTTCGGCGCCGCGGAGCTCGGCATGTTGCTCGTGGGCCTGGCGCTGCTACCCACATCGTTCGCCGCGTGGGGAGCCTGGGAGCGCGCGTTCCTTGCGTTACCGCTTGGCTGGATCGTCCTCGTGTCCGCGCGCCTTCTCAGCACCAGCAGGAGAGATCCCATGTTTTCGTCGACGACGGAGAGCAGCAGCTGGGCGAGCAAGGTCTCGGCGGACGACACCATGAAGGCGACCGCGGCCAGCCACAACAACAGCGGCGAGTAGATCCCCACCAAAAGCGTGATGACCGTGAACGAATAGAGGGTGCCGCCTGCCACTTTCGACGAGTAAAGATGCAGGTTGCCCAGGTGGTGGAACTTGATCAAGCCAACCGCAAGGGACGAGAGGTAAAGGCCGAAGGTGGCCGCGACCAGGACCGCGTTTTCGCGGAGGACCTCGGGGTGCAGCAGCTGGATCCAGATCGCGGCTGAGATCAACAGCAGGTTGTCGGCGAGCGAGTCGAGCCGCGCTCCTCTCGTGGATTCCTGCCGCAGGCGCCGAGCGACGTACCCGTCGAGAAAGTCGGTCGCGCCCGCGAGCAGCAATCCGAGCCCAACGAGCTGTCCGCTTCCCAGCACCGCAGCCCACCAGATCGCAGGTATGACCAGCAGTCGCATGCCGGTCAAGGCGTCCGCGACCCTCCAACCCCTTCTCACGACCCGAGTATGCGGGCCATTAGCCCCGCTGAATGGTGACGGCCGGCCCTATCGACCCAGGACCGATCGCGGGACGCTGCAGGTTGCTGCACTACGGTTGCCACGACCGAATCCAAGGTGCTGGCTGTGCCTCCACCGCGTTCCATTTCCGGAGTTTTGTTACCTACCTGGGAGCCGTGTCGTTGGCGTCGCAAGGAGATTGCCCACCATGTCCTCACCGATTCGCATAGTGCTCGTGTCGGCCGCCACCGCATCGCTCTTCACCCTGGTGGTGGCTCTGGCCTTCGCTGCCGTCGGCACCCCGATTTTCATCAAGCCCCCAGCGGCTTCATTCGCGACCTCATCCCTCGGGTCGGGGGTTTTCACCAGTGGTAATGCGACCGTTTCGACGAGACCCGATATCGCGCTTCTGTCCGTAGGAGTGGAATCGCAGCAGTCCACCGCATCCGCCGCTCAGAGCGACCTCGCGAGCAAGGCGGCCAAGCTGATCGCCCGCGCCAAAGCGCTTGGCGTCGCAGACAAGGACCTCAACACGTCCGGCTACTCCGTCGGTCCCTATTACCCGCCGGGCGAGCAGACCATCAGCGGATACAGGGCGTCCGAGCAGCTGCAGCTCAAGTGGCACAGCGTGGACACCGTGGGTAATGCCCTCGATGCCCTCGTCCAGGAGGGCGGTGCGACGAATGTCGGGGTGAGCTTTGGCCTGGCCGATCCGAAGGCCACCCAGAACGAAGCCCGAACACTTGCGATCGCCGACGCTCGCGCCCGCGCTCAGGCCATGGCGAGGGCGGCGGGCGTCAAGCTCGGACAGGTGATCCGCGTCAGCGACCTGACGGTTTCGGGCTATCCCTCCGCGGGGTACGCGATCAACGCGGCTGCCCCCACGGCGAGTCAGCTGCCCGTTGGCGAGCTCAGCGTCACGGTCACCGTCGAAGTGGACTTCGCCATCGCTTAAGCGGCCGGGAAGAGCGTCACACCGCTTCGGATCAGGACTAACCGAACCTTGTTGCGCCCTGTTTCATCAGAAGTGACTTATCGTCCCGTGTGATGATCAAGGTGTACCCGGACCGGCGCTGGCCGGCCTTCCTGCGCGTGCTGGCTGACACGGTGACGGTGGGTTGGACGATCGCGTGGGCTTACCTGGGCTTTCTGATCTATCAGACGGTGATGGGATTGGAGGCGATCGCCGATGGGATCACGAGCACCGGGACGACCTTCAACGGGTGGATCGCCTCGTTCCGGCATGCGGTGCCGGGCGGAATCCCATACCTGACCCAGTTCCTGCTCGACACGGCTGACGCGCTGAAGAAATACTCGGGGGACCCGCTGCTGTCGGCCGGTCACCAGGTGCACGACGCGATCTTTCAGCTCGCCATCGTGCTCGCGCTCCTGGTGGCGATCCCGCCGATCCTGCTGGTGATGCTGCCATACGCCGGGTGGCGCTGGCGAGACATGCGGGAAACGGGCGCAGCGCTGGCCTTTGTGCGGATCGCATCCATGACTGGCCGGGCCGACCAGGCGCGTGCGGTCCTCGCCTACCGCGCCATCTCAACGCTGAGCTTCCGCCAGCTTATGTCCGCGAGCGCCGACCCTGTCGGCGACATCGCCGAGAGGCGGTATGAGCGGTTGGCGAACGAGATGCTCAAGCGGGCGGGGTTGGACCCCACCCGGCTGGCGCCGCCCGATCTGCCGGAGCTGCCGCCGCATCGGGGTCGGTAGCCGGCGACCTCGCTATCGTTGTGGCATGTGTCGGAGCATCAAGACCCTGCGCCAGGCTGACGTCGTCGCCACCGACGAGGAGATCCGGGCCGCCGCGCGCCAGTTCGTGCGCAAGGTGAGCGGATTCCGCGAGCCGTCGAGCCGCCACCAGCACGCATTCGAGGGGGCCGTCGATGAGATCGCCATGGCGTCCCAGCGGCTGCTGGAGAGCATCTCGGGGAACCTGGCCGGCCGCTCTTAACAGGCTGGGTTGACCTCGCGAGACGTCAACTTCAAGATCGGGTCGAACGGTGAGTCGGGCTGGGGGAGGAAGCCCAAATCAAGGGAGGGCCCCGTGAGGGGTGTGCCCCCTTAGAGCTGGCAGCCCCGGCAGAAGTTCAGTGGCTCACGGTTGGATCCAAGCTGGCTGATCCGGTGACCGCATCGCGGGCAGGTTTTCCCGCCTTTCATGTGCACCGACATGAAGGACCGGTCCTGTTTTGACTCGTCGTAGTTCGGGTTCGCGAGGATCGCGTCGACTGCGCGCTTCAACACGACCGGGATCGCCTCGAACAGCGCCTCCTCCTCGGCAGGCTTGAGCGATGCGCGCCGGCGCAAGGGAAGCAACCGCGCCTCGAACAGGATCTCGTCGGAGTAGGCGTTGCCGATGCCGGCCAGGAATTCCTGGTTCCGCAGCAGGTCCTTCAGCTCATCGCGAAACCGGCGGAGTCGCTTGCGAAACGCGTCGAGGCCCATCTCAGGGACAGAGTCCGCCTCGGGTCCCAGCACCGCCAAGCCGGGCACCTCGCGATCGCAGTCCGCGACCCAGTAGATCCGTCCCATGTCTCGATGGTCCAGGTACCGGAGCTCCTGGCGCCCCTCGATCCGGATCGTGAAGACCTCTGTCGCCGGAACTGGCACATCGGCGTCCACCAATTGAAACCGGCCGCCCAGCATCGGATTGATGACCAGCCATCGGGGCGACCCTCCGCCCCCGAGCTCCGTCGCAAAGACCAGGTGCTTGCCTCGGCGAGTCATCAACGTGATCCGGCGCGCCGGAAGCTCAAGCGCGAAATTGTCCACCGGGTACCGAAGGAGGTGTCCCTTCTTGGGATTGACGGTTGTCGCGGTGATCAGCTTTCCTCGAAGGCGCGGATCAAGCCGAATGCGGAGAGCCTCCAGCTCAGGTAGCTCGGGCATGCCGCCAAGATACGGTCTGGCGGTTTGGCGATCCGAGACCGCGGGTAGCCTGAATTCATGAGACTGGATAAGTTCACTGAGAAGGCCCAGGAGGCCCTCCAGGAGGCTGCGGAACTGGCGCGCAACAGCGGCCAGCAATCCGTCGAGCCAGAGCATCTTCTGCTTGCGCTCGTGCGCCAGGAGGAAGGGGTCGCCCGGACTCTGCTCGAGCGCGCGGGCGCCTCAGTCCAGGCCCTGGAATCGGCACTCGTCTCCGCAATGGAGCGTTTTCCGAAGGTAAGCGGCGGCGGACAGCCTTATCTCAGCCCCGCGCTGAACCAGAGCCTCGAGCGGGCTGAGCAGGAAGCCGATCGCCTTAAGGATGAATACATGTCCACCGAGCACCTGCTGCTCGCGCTCGCGGATAACAAGGCCCTGAAGGAGGCCGGCGCGACCCACGAAGTCCTGCTGCGGGCGCTGCGCCAGATCCGCGGCAGCCAGCGCGTGACCGATCCGAACCCGGAGTCCAAGTACCAGGCGCTCGAGAAGTACGGCCGCGACCTGACCAAGCTCGCCGCTCAGGGCAAGCTCGATCCGGTCATCGGCCGCGATGAGGAGATCCGGCGCGTGATCCAGGTCCTGTCGCGCCGGACCAAGAACAACCCTGTCCTCATCGGAGAGCCCGGCGTGGGGAAGACCGCCATCGCCGAGGGGCTCGCACAGCGCATCGCTCAGGGTGACGTGCCCGAGGGCCTCAAGGGCAAGCGAGTCATCGCTCTCGACCTGGGCTCCCTGGTCGCGGGCACGAAGTTTCGCGGCGAGTTCGAGGACCGGCTCAAGGCTGTGCTCAAGGAGATCGAAAGCTCGAACGGCCAGGTCGTCCTCTTCATCGACGAGCTGCACACTCTCGTCGGCGCCGGCGCCGCGGAGGGCGCAATCGACGCCGCCAACCTGCTCAAGCCCGCGCTCGCCCGGGGCGAGCTGCGTGCCATCGGCGCCACCACGCTGGACGAGTACCGCAAGCACATAGAGAAGGACGCGGCCCTGGAGCGCCGGTTCCAGCCCGTGATGGTCAGCGAACCCACGGTCGAAGACACCATCAGCATCCTGCGTGGGCTGCGCGAGCGCTACGAGGTGCACCACGGCGTGCGGATCAAGGACTCCGCGATCGTCGCCGCGGCAGTGCTTTCCCAGCGCTACATCACGGACCGCTTCCTGCCCGACAAGGCGATCGACCTGATCGACGAGGCCGCCGCTCGGCTTCGCACGGAGATCGACTCGTTGCCCGCATCTCTCGACGAGCTCGAACGGCAGATTCGCCAGCTCGAGATCGAGCGCCAGGCCCTCAAGAAAGAGACGGACAAGGCCTCGAAGGACCGACTTGGGGCACTGGAGCGTCAGCTGGCGGAGCTCTCCGAAGAGCGGACAGCCCTGCGCTCGCGGTGGGAGCAGGAGAAGGCGGTCATCGGCCGCATCCGGTCGCTCAAGGCAAAGCTTGAGGAGGTCCGCGGAGACGCTGACCGAGCGGAGCGTGCCGCCGACTTCGGCAAGGCCGCTGAGCTTCGCTACGGCAGCGCCGTTGAGCTCGAGAAGCAAATCGCTGAGGCCAACGCCAAGCTGGCCCAGCTCCAGGGCGGGCATGCGCTGCTGAAGGAGGAGGTTGACGAGGAGGACATCGCCGAGATCGTCAGCCGCTGGACCCGAATCCCGGTTTCGAGGTTGATGGAAGGCGAGGTGGCGAAGCTGATTCAGATGGAACAGCGGCTGCATGACCGCGTCATCGGCCAGGACGAAGCCGTGACCGCGGTCGCGAATGCGGTTCGACGCTCCCGCTCAGGGCTATCCGACCCAAACCGCCCCGTGGGTTCCTTCATCTTTCTCGGGCCCACGGGTGTCGGCAAGACCGAGCTGGCGCGCGCGCTGGCCGAGTTTCTCTTCGACGACGAGCAGGCCTTGATCCGGCTTGACATGTCGGAGTACCAGGAGAAGCACACTGTCGCTCGAATGCTCGGCGCTCCACCTGGCTACGTCGGCTACGACGAGGGCGGCCAGCTGACCGAGGCGGTGCGCCGGCGTCCCTACTCGGTGGTGCTGTTCGACGAGGTCGAGAAGGCGCACCCGGACGTCTTCAACGTCCTTCTGCAGATCCTCGACGATGGGCGTCTGACCGACGGCCAGGGTCGCACGATCGACTTCCGCAACACCGTCCTGATCATGACGTCGAACCTTGGCACCTCGGTGATCCAGGAGCGGCAGGGCCAGGATTTCGAGCGAGTGCGCGACGCGGTGATCGCTGTGCTGCGGGAGCACTTCCGGCCCGAGTTCCTGAACCGCATCGACGAGGTCATCGTCTTCAAGGCGCTGACGGTGGACCAGCTCACCGCGATCGTAGACATTCAGCTGCGCCGCCTGGAACGCCGGCTGTCAGAGCGCAGGGTGACTCTCGAGGTCACGGGTCCCGCACGCAAACTGCTCGCGCAGCGTGGCTGGGACCCCGTGTATGGCGCGCGCCCGTTGAAGCGCGCGATTCAGCGGCTGGTGCAAGATCCGCTTGCGATGATGCTGCTCGAAGGCAAGTTCAGCGAGGGCGACACGGTCACGGTGGACGCCAACGGCGACGAGCTGACCTTCACCAAATCGACGTCCGCCACGCCCGCAGCGGCTGCTAGCTAAGAATTCAGCGCTACTGGCAGACCGTCCCATCTGCCGGTAGCTTGAGGTTGATCAAGTAGTCGGCCACGACCGCGCGTGCGCACGGGTCATTGCTAGCAGTGTGTCCGTTGCCCTGACGGGTGAGCAGCACCGACCCCGCCAGCTGCTGGTGCACCGACTGGGCCCACGAATAAGGTGTGGCCGGATCGCCGGTCGATCCAACCAGCAAGATCGGAGGTGCTCCGTCGGCCGTGAGGGGACCCTCCTGGCCTGTCGCCTTGATCGGCATATATGCGCACTGGAGGTTCGCGTACTGCTCGGCAGGCCCGAACAGCGGTGACGCCTTGGCAAACGCCGGTCCCAACGCGTCGTACGCAGCCACATCGGTCGGCACCGGACGGTCCAGGCAGCTGATCACTACGAGTGCGTCAAGTGAGAAGGCCTGGAAGTACAGGTCGGCGAACGCCAGAAGCAGCCTGCCGTCCCCCCGGTCGGCGTTGGTGAGCGCTTGATCCAGGAATTTCCAGTCGCTCGAGTCGTACATCGCGGCAATGACGCCCGTGAGCGCGAGTGCCCGTGTGAGCATCCGGCTGCCAACGAGCATTGGGTTGGTATCCACGCGCTGCATCAAGGCCGTCAGCTTTGCTTGGGGATCGCCAGACTGCCCGAAGGTGCACGTGGAGCGGGCCCGGCAGTCCGCCAGGAACGCCTGTAGATTCTGCTCGAAGCCGGCAGTCTGCGTGAGCAGCAAGTCGTTCGCGGACAGCTTCGGATCGACAACGCCGTCCAGCGCAAGCGCCCTCACACGGGTCGGAAAGAGATGGGCGTACGTTTCGCCGAGAAATGTGCCGTAAGAAAAGCCCAAATAGGTCAGCTTCGCGTCGCCGAGCGCAGCGCGGATCACATCCATGTCCCTGACGGTGCTCACGGTGTCCATGAAGGGCAGCAGCTTGCCGCTGAGCTGCTGGCATCCAGCGGCGAATTCCTTGTCGGCGTCGATGGCGGCCTGCTTCTCCTGCGGGTCGTCAAGCACAGGGTCGAGCGCTTCGTACGCGGCCTCGCGCGTTGCATCGAGACAGTGCACGGGCGCGCTCTGGCCCACGCCGCGCGGGTCAAAGCCGATCAGGTCGAAGCGTTGATTGAGAGCCGTCAGCGCTGACACGTCGTCGCGCACGAACTGCAAGCCGGAGGCTCCCGGCCCGCCTGGATTGATCAGCAGAGAGCCGATCCGGTTGGCAGAATCGGTCGCCGGCTTTCGGTTGATTGCGATCGCGATCGTGCCTGCGTTGGGATGGGCGTAGTCCAGGGGCACCTGCACCGACGTGCACTGGAAGCCGCCTCCGCAGCTGGTCCACGTGAGCTGGCTTGGCGTCGGTGTCGAAGTAGTTGTGGCGACGGGAGTCGAGTTGCGGCTGCAGGCGGCAGCGAAGAACGTGACGAGGACCAGGATCATGGCGACACGACTCGTCACGATTCGAGTCTACCGGGTGCCCGTCCAGCGGCGCCGTGCCGTCCGGCCGTGCTTCAGTCAATCGAAAAGGCCGGGTCCGCAAGCGACCCGGCCTCTTCTGTTCCTACCGATCGAGCAGTCAGACTGCGGTCCCGATTCGAGCCGATGCGCTGCCTTCCACGGCGTGCCGGAACGTCGCGAGGATCCACAGAAAGGCGGTCAAGAACATCAGCGCGAGCAGATACTCGACCGACCCCACGAGCAGCCCACCCACGATCGCGATCGCGAGCCCCACCATGGCGACAAGCATCGTCGCCAAGCCGAAGGGATCGGTGAAGTAGGACTTCTCACGCGGCGCACCCAGGAGGCACGCGCCTACGCCGACGATGCCGAGTGCGATGATGCCCTCACGCACGCCTCCGAGGAGCGGCCAGCTCCACCCTTGCGTCACTGACAGCGCCATCGAAAGACCGACCACGACAAGGACAGTCGACAAAGCGTCCTTCCAATTGAGCCTCATGTGTATACCTCCGGTTGCAGCCTAGGCCCGACCGGGCGCCCCGGTGAATGGCCAGAGGTCCCCCGAAGGTCGGGACTGCGGCCCTTCTTCTCTCAGGAAGGGATTCAACGCGGAGCTGAACCACGGTCCCAGATCCTTTTTGGTGGCGGTGACGTCTGGGGCCCTGCCAAGGACACATGGGCCTATGACTACAACACAAACACCTGGACCAACCTCCAGCCTGCGGCGTCTCCCCGAGGGCGGGAGTACGGGTACCTGGCCTATGACCGAAGCGCGGACAAGACGGTGCTCTTTGGCGGTATCGGCTACGACTTCAACAGCGAATGGCTGCTGCAGCCC
>JBGQGS010000058.1:0-11893 GCA_041497555.1 Candidatus Dormibacteraceae bacterium
AAGATCGCCTGGCGGCCGTCTGAGCCGTACCACCTCTTCGCTGCCGACATAGAGCGTGCCGGCTACATCAGTTTCACGAGCGAGCGGCGGCTGGTCCGGTGGTCTGTGCCGTCTGGAGTTGAGGTGCTGCGACACCCAGACACCGCCAAGACCGACTAGGCGGTCGCCGGCTCCGGTTCTGGCTCGACCGGCTGTCCCGATTCGCGCAGGTCACGCAGCGGCATGAAGCTGTGAATGGGCGGCACGCGCTCGAAGTTGTAAGGCGGCGGGGGAGAGGTCGTCGCCCACTCGAGGGTGTTGCCTTGCCATGGGTCGTTGCCCGCGATCTCGCCGTGGTTCCAGCTCCGCACGATGTTGATGATGAAGAGCAGTACCGAGAAGGCCAGCAGGAAGGACGAGATGGTGATGATCAGGTTCGTCGTCGCCCACTCCGCATTGGTATAGGTCGCGATGCGCCGTGGCATGCCCTCGAGACCGAGCGTGTGCATGATCAGGAATGTCCCGTTGAAGCCGACGAATGCGGTCCAGAAGTTCCACTCGCCGAGCCTGCGGCCCATCAGGCGTCCGGTGATCTTGGGGAACCAGTAGTACACGCCGGCGAAGATCGTGAACACGCTGCCGCCGAAGAGCACGTAGTGCAGATGGGCGACCACGTAGTAGGACTGATGCAGCTGCGTGTCCACGGGCACTGAGGCGAGATATACGCCCGTGATGCCGCCGATCAGAAAGGTGGCAAGGAAGCCGAACACGAACTTCATCGGCACGGTGAACTCGATCGAGCCCCACCAGGCGGTCGCGATCCAGTTGAAGAATTTGATGCCAGTTGGCACCGCGATCAGCATCGTCATGAACATGAAGAAGCCCTCGACGTAGGTGTTCATGCCGACCGTGAACATGTGGTGCGCCCAGACAGTCATCGAGAGGAAGACGATGCCGAAAAGAGCTGCCACCATCGTCATGTAGCCGAAGATCGGCTTGCGCGCGAACACCGGGATGATCTCCGAGATCATGCCGAAGCCCGGCAGGATCATGATGTAAACCTCCGGGTGCCCGAAGAACCAGAACAGGTGCTGGTACAGCACGGGCCTGCCCTGGGTCGTAAAGAACTGGGTCCCGAGCTGGCGATCGAACTCGACAAGGATCATGGCCGCGGCGAGCGGCGCGCCGACGACGAGCAGGAGGATCGAGGTCGAGACCTGCGCCCACACGAAGAGCGGCATCCGCGTCAGCTTCATGCCGGGCGCGCGCAGTGCGACGATCGTGGTGAGGAAGTTGGTCGACGCCATGATCCCGCTGATCGCCCAGACGATGATGCTCATCGCCCAGAAGTCCACGCCCAGGCTGTGCGACTGGTAGGCCTTCTCGGTCAGCGGCGCGTACCCGGTCCAGCCCGCGTCGAGTGCGCCGCCGGTGAAGAAGCCGCTGTAGTACAGGATGATCGAGACCGGCACGAGCCAGAACCCGAGCAGGTTCACACGCGGGAATGCCATGTCGCGGGCACCGACCATGATCGGGACCATGTAGTTGGCGATCCCGGTGAGAAAGATCGTGACGAAAAAGAAGATCATCGTCACGCCGTGCGCGGAGATCAGCTGGTTGTAGGTCTCGTGGTCGACGACCGAGAGGTTGGGCTGCGAGAGCTGCACCCGGATGATCAGCGCGAAGATGCCGGCGACGACGAAGCTGAGTACTCCGGTGACCATGTACATGATCCCGATCAGCTTGTGGTCGGTCGTCGTCAGCCACAGGCTGATCGGCTTGAAGAATGTGTCGTCGTAAGCCTTCGGGCGGGGCAGGACGGTGGTGGCCGCCATCTGATTCCTATCCTAACCCGGGGTTGCCGCAGGGCTGGCCGACGGAGATGGGGAGGCTTGCTGAGCCGCCAGCTGCGTCTGCACCCATTGGTCGTAGTCGGCCTGGTCCATCGCCTGCACGATGATCTGCATCGTGCTGTGACCTGCGCCGCACAGCTCGGCGCACTCTCCGCGCCATGAACCGGGCTGGCTGATCTTCAGCCACGAATAGTTGTCGTAGCCGGGCACGGCGTCGGTCTTTCCGGAGATGGCCGGCACCCACCACGAGTGGATGACGTCCGTGCCCTCGAACTGCAGCTTGACCAGCGTGTCGACGGGCACGACGAACGGCGTCACATCGCCCACCAGCGTGCCCTCCTGATGGACAACGATGCCGTTTTCATAGCGGTAGTCCCATCCGAACTGGTGGCCGCTGATGACGACTGTCATCTGCGGGTTGCTGATCGGTTGGAAATCCCTCTGGAGCTCGGCGAAGCTGTAGGCCACGATGGCGAGCACGACCGCAAGCGGCGCCAGCGTCCATCCGATCTCGAGGCCGTTGTGGCCGTGGATCTGCGGGGGCACATAACCCGCCGGTTGTCGCGAGCGTCGATACCGTATGACGACCCAGAGCAATGCCGCCTCTACGCCGATGAAGATGATGATCGCCGGGATCGAGATCCCGATGTAGGTGTCGTAGATGTGCTGTCCGTTCGGCGAGACGGGCGTTGGAAAGATGGGGGAGATGCCCCCAAGGCCGCCGCAGGAGCTGAGCACGAATGCGACCGCCACAAGGCCGAGCACTGTGAAAGGCGCGCGAGCGCGTGCTGACACGGGGGTGAAGTATAGGATCGCGTTGGCGGTGGTCGCCTGGCGAGCGGCCTCAGGGACCGGATAGAATCCGAAATCGACTGTGGCGGCAGTAAAGAAGCCTCGATATGTTGACGTGTCGAACCCTGGCCTGGCTGTCGAGTGCCCGCGCTGTGGCCTGATGACCGCCCGCTTCATCGACCATTGCCGCAACTGCGGCTACAAGCTCTGGCCTTCGAGCTTGATGGCCTCAGCTGCGTTCAGGGCCTGGCAGGCGGCCGACCCAGCGCGCCACGAGGTCTCGCGATTTGACGTGGAGATGCCGATTCACATCGACAACACCGTTGACTACGTGGCTCGGGCGCACCAGCTCGGCATCCACCTTTCTCCCAACAGCAACTGGCCGATCGTCATCTGTTTCGGCGCCCTTTTCCTTTCGCTGGCCGCGATCCCGTTTCCAGCGACCGCTCGCATCGTGCTTGCGGTGATCGGGGGATTGATCTTTCTGTGGGGCGTCGTAGGTTGGGTTCTGGTCGAGGACGTTCAGATGTTCCCGAGTGAGCCCAAGCCGCACGCCCCCACCCCGGCCGCAGGCGGCCGGACCTCCCCACAAAGCGGGGAGGTGGTCCACCACTGATGGCCGTCGCGATAGCGCGTCCCGAGCAGCAGCCTCAGTACCCGGCGATCAAGCCCGGGATGATGGGCATGTATATCTTCCTGGCGTCCGAGGTGATGTTCTTCGGGAGCCTCTTCGCGGTGTACTTCTACCTGTACGGCTCTCACCTCGTCTGGCCGCCGCCGCCACCCAGCAGCAACAACGAGTTCTACGTCGGCTGGTTCCCGATCCCGTTCTTCAACACGATCGTGCTGCTGTCCAGCGGTGTCACCTGCCACTTCGCGGCCGACGCCATCGCACAGGACAACCGCCGCAGGTTCTTCATCCTGCAGGTCGCGACCATCATCCTGGGCCTGGGTTTCGAGTTCGGCCAGCTGTACGAGTTCATCAGCGCCTTCGGGCGCGGGCTCAATCTGACCGCGAACACCTTCGCCAGCGCGTTCTTCACCATGACCGGCTTCCACGGCGCGCACGTGTTGGGCGGCCTCGTCCTGCTGACCATCGTCCTGTACCGCGCGGCGAAAGGCCAGTTCTCTTCCCAGCACCACGTCGGCGTGGCGGCGGTTACCCTGTACTGGCACTTCGTGGACGTGGTCTGGATTTTCCTGTTCGGGATCCTCTACCTCGGGGTCACGGCTTTCCGGTGATAGCCCCACGAACCCCGAGGCTTCGCCGTGAGTTCGTGGGGGCCCCCAAAGCGCTGGCCGTGGCCCTGGTGGCGGTGGCCCTGCTCGCCGGATGCGGTGGCGGAGGCGCGTCGCAGCCGGCCGGGTCGATCAAGGTCACGTTGACCGAGTTCAAGTTCGACCCGTCTACGCTCAGCGCGCCAAGCGGCAAGGTGGTGTTCTACCTGGTCAATGCCGGTGCGACCTCGCACGACATGATCATTCGCGACAGCTCCAACAACCGCCTTGCCGGCAGCGACCTGATCTCCGCCGGTGACACATTCGTCTTCACCGTGGACAGCATCCCGGCCGGGACCTACACGTACTTCTGCGGTCAGTCCGGGCATGAAGCCTCGGGCATGAAGGGAACCTTGACGATTACCTGAGCAGCCCGGTCATGGACTACTACGGCGACGGGCTGGGCGACGGTGACGGATTGGGTGACGGCGAAGGAATTGGCGATGGGCTCGGCCCGGGCGCGACGCTCAGCAGTTCGACCTCGAAGACCAGCGTCGCGTTGGGTGGGATGACCACGGTCCCCGTGGTTTGATCGGTCTGGCCCGCAGTGCCGTAGCCGAGCGCCGGCGGGATGATCAGCTTGCGTTTGGCGCCGACCTTCATGCCCGGTATCCCCTCGTCCCAGCCGGCGATCACCTGGCCCTGGCCGATCTGGACGGTGAAGGGCTCGCGACCCGGCTGGCGGCTGGAGTCGAACATCGTCCCCGTGGAGAGCCAGCCCGTGTACTGCACGGTGACGTTGTCGCCTTTCTGTGCCGCGGCGCCATCCCCGACCTGGAGGTCGATGTACTTGAGACCGTCAGGGAACGTGATGACCGAAAGCCCGGCGCCGGCGTTGAAGTCGTCGGTTCCAGGCGAGGGGCTGACCGCCGCTGAGGCGCCGGGGCTCTCGTTGGCGACTGGGCCGGTGCTGGAGTACGGGTCAGGGTAGCCGCACGCCGTCACCGCCACGGCGGTGATTGGAATCAGGGCTAGGACCAGCCTCCTCACGAGGCGGTGATGTCGATCGAGCTCATCGTGTCGCCGATCTGGATCTTGTCGACGACCTCCATTCCGGCGCTGATCTGGCCGAAGTGGTTGTACACGCCACTGGTCTCGAGAAACGGGGCGTCGCCAAGCGTGATGAAGAACTGAGAGCCGCTCACGCCGGCCTGGCTTGAGGCCATACCGGCCGTGCCGCGCGGCCACTTCGAAGGGTTGCTCTCTTCGGGCAGCTTGTAGGCTGGGCCGCCGGTGCCGTTGCCGAGCGGGTCACCGCCCTGGACGACAAAGCCGGGCACGACGCGATGGAACGTGAGTCCGTCATAGAAGTGGTTCTGCGACAGGTAGACGAAGTTGTTGACGGTCTGAGGGGCGATCTTGGAGTCGACGAACGAGATCACGAAGTCGCCGCGCGTGGTGTGCACGGTGGCGGAGTACTTTTTGGTCGCGTCGATCACGTTTGGCGGGGGCGTGGTTCGCTGTTCCATGCAGGTGACGATCTCATTGTCGCAGCCCGGGGCGAGTGAGGTCGCTGATGAACCAGCTCCACCGCAGCCGGCGACCCCGAGCAACAACAGCGCCGAGGCAAGTCCCCGCTTCACCGCCGAGACATTAAAGGATCGCGGCGCGCGGAGACGTTGAGCTGGTGTCAGCGGGTCGGCTCCCTCGCGCCGAAGGCGACCAGTGCTGCCAGCCCCAGGGCCAGACCGGCGATGACCACCAGCGCCGCGGGCACCCCCGCCGTCGCCGCCACACCACCTCCGATCAGCGGGCCGATGCAGAACCCCAATGCAACGGAGCTTGCGTTGGCTCCGAAGACGGTGCTCTGCGCCTCCGGCGGCGTCTCCAGCCCGATCATGCTCGCGGTCGCCGGTATGACCACGCCGCTGAACAGGCCGTTGAGCGCCACCCCCGCCACGACGACGGCCACCCACGGCGCGACCCCGACCATCGCGACGGCCACCGCAACGATCACCGCTGCCACGGCCGTCGTTCGCACGTAGCCGATCCTCCGCGTCACGGTGGTGTAGAACACGGCCGCGCCGCTGCTCGCCACGCCGGCGAGTCCAAAAGCCACCCCGGTGACCGCTGCCACTCCGCTCGTCAACATTTCCAACAGCCGCAGCACCAAGAGCAACTGGGTGGCGGAGTTGGCCACGCTGATCAGTCCCTGCGCCCCGATCAGCACGCTCAATGCACGGACTGCCCCTGGCCGCTGCCTGACGAGAGTCAATGTCCCGGGTCGCGGGCCCTCGCGCGCGCGCCGAGGGCTCTCCCGCACGACCACGAGCACCGGAATCGTAGACAGAAGCAGCAGGATTCCTCCGCCCAGGAAGACCAGGCGCAAGCCGAACACGGCGGCGGCCAGGCCGCCGACCACGGGGCCGATCGCGCCGCCGAGCGCAACGGCCGACGTGACGACGCCGAGCGCCCATCCCACCCGGTTGCGTGGTGTTTCTGCCGCCACCAGAGCGGTCGCCGCGGCCACGGTGCCGCTGGTCGCGCCCTGGAGGAAGCGCAGGAGAAGCAGCTCGGTCGGGGTCTGAGCGAAGTAGATCAACCCAACCGTGAGCGCACCCCCGACCATCGAGCGGATCAGCATCGGCTTGCGTCCGTACCGATCTCCCAGCACTCCCCATATGGGACTCGCGATGGCCATCGACAGCCCGGACGCGCTGGCCGTCGCCGCAGTCCACAGATCCAGGTCGCGCCCAGGATGCACCCCGAGGTCCTGCGAGATGAAGATCGACAGGAACGGAAAGGCGAAGCTGAACCCCAAGATGGCCGTGAACTCGGCGAACCAGAGCGCGGCCAGGTTGCGACGCCAGTCGATCCCCCCCGGTCCGACAGGGGGATTGGTCGCCTCCGGATCAGTCGCCAGCGTTGGTGCTCAGCAGCTCGACGATGCGGTCGGACGCGATCGGCAGCCGGTCGATCACGGCATTCGGGTTGCGTCTGCGCAGGGCGTCTTCGACGGCATTTGAGATCGCCGCGGGAACCGGGATCGTCCCGCTCTCGCCGGCGCCCTTGAATCCCTCTGGGTTCGCGTCCGTCGGCGTTTCGAAGCGCACCAGCTCCGGTGTAACCGCAACCTCTCCGATGCTGACGATCGTGTAGTCGAGAAAGCTCGCGGTGCGGTACGAGCCGTCCGTGTCGTAGATGGCCGCCTCGTACAGGGCGTAGCCGAGTCCATGGGCGTAGCCGCCGTGCAGCTGGCCCTCGAGCGTCACGGGGTTGATCGTCTTGCCGGTGTCATGTGCGATCACGTATCGCAGTACCTCCACCTGACCTGTCTCTGGGTCGACCGCGACGACCGCGGCATGGCAACCGCTGGAGAAAGCGGAGGGGCGCTTCGGATCGAAGCTCTCGAAAACCTCGAGGCCCTCGTCCGGCAGCACCTCGGTCGCCCGCACGCTCCGCGCCGGCGCGCCGCGCACGACGATCATGCCCTCTTCCAGGGCGAGGTCCCGCACATCCGCCTCCAGCACCTCTCCGGCGCGCTCGAGCAGTCGCTTTCGCATCGCGGTCGCGGCTTGTGCCGTCGCGCTGCCGACCATCACGGCGCTGCGGCTGCCCGCTGTCAGAAGCGCGAATGGCACGTGCTGGGTGTCGCCCGCCGTGACGCGAATCTTGTCGTACGGCCAGCCCAGTCTTTCTGCAGCGACCAGCCCCACCATCGTCTCATGCCCCTGCCCCCCGGGCGTTGAGCCGACGTACACGTGCACGATGCCGTCTTTCGCGACATGGATCTTCGCCGGCTCGCCGCGGCCGAACCCTGTCGATTCCACGCAGCACGCCACGCCAACACCGATCAGCCGGCCGTCTGCCTGGCCGTCTCGAACCGGATCTGGACCCAGCTTTTCGAGCGCCATCTCGAGCAGGCGCGGGTAGTCGCCGCTGTCGTAAACGTATCCGCTCCGGCCCGCGGGGAAACCGGTGTCGTACGGGATCTGGTCCGGCTGGATGAAGTTGCGCCGCCGCAGCTCGGCCGGTTCTATGGCGAGCTCGCGTGCCAACCGGTCCATGGCCCGCTCGATCGCGTAGTTGCCCAGGGGCCGGCCGCCTCCGCGGATGAATCCGCTGGGCACGGCGTTCGTGTACACGAGCTGGTGCTCCATGCTCATCGACGGGAGAACATAGGCCGAGATCATGTGGGCGACGATGATGCCGGGCTGGCCTGTCCCCGAGCCGGCGTAGGCGCCGACGTCGTGGATCAGCCGCCCGCGCAAGCCACGGAGCTTGCCGTCTCGGTCCGCCGCCAGCTCCAGCTCGATGACAGATCCGTGTCCCATGGCGGTCGTCGCGCCATCCTCGCTCCTCGAGGCGACCCAGCGCGCGGGCCGCTTCAAGCGCCAGGCGGCCAGAGCGGTGAGGATCTCTTCTGGGGAAACGCTGCCCTTGGCGCCGAAGCCCCCGCCGACGTCTTCGGCGAGCACGCGGACCTTGGTCGCGTCAAGGCCGAGCGTTGACGCCACGGCTGCCTTGACCCCGAAGACGTTCTGGGTCGAGGTCCACATCTTGATTCCACCTGTCTCCTCGTCCGGCGTGGCGGTGACGGTACGCGGCTCCATCGCGGCGCCCGCGACCCGCGCCGTCGTCAGGCGGATCTTCGCGGTGACGCTGTCGGACGCGAAGGCGGCTTTGATGTCGCCGTAAGTGGTCGAGGCCGACTGTGCGACGTTGGATTTCATGTCGGCATGGACCGTCGGCGCGCCGTCGGCGATTGCTGTCAGGACATCTCCGACGCTCGCCAGAGGGTCGAGCTCTGGCGAGACCTGCTCGGCTGCGTCCTGCGCCTGGTACGCGGTCTCGGCGACGACCATCGCGTACGACTCCCCGACGTAGTTCACCTCGTCCCGGTTGAGGATCGGCCGCCCTCGCTGCTCTATGCCCGCCGGGCCGAAATCGCTCAAGCCCGCCTCGACCTCAGGCAGGTCGTCAGCGGTCCACACCGCGATGACTCCAGGCATCCCAACCGCCGCGGACCTGTCGATTGCCCTGATTCGAGCGTGCGGGAGCGTGGACCGGCAGAAAGCCACGTGAACGAGTCCGTCGAGCTTGATGTCCCCCGCGAAGCGCCCTCGCCCAGTGATAAGTCGCTCGTCCTCGACCCGACGCGTGCGCCGGCCGATGTAAGGAGGCACGGCAACTACAATAAGTCGTCGCTCGGTAGCCATTCCGAGAGCTCCACGAACTCCGAGGGTTTGCCATGAGTTCGCGGGCCCCGAATCGATGCGGGCGGCTAGCTCAGTTGGGAGAGCGCCAGCTTGACATGCTGGAGGTCGGGGGTTCGAAACCCTCGCCGCCCACCATCGGGATGCACCGGGCGCGGGCGGGGCGCCCTCGCACTATCGGACATCCGTTTCCGGCACAATCCATCAGCCTGGGCCCGTTCGTCTAGTGGACTAGGACGCCGGCCTTTCAAGCCGGAGATCAGGGGTTCGAAGCCCCTACGGGCCACCAGGCGAAAGCACCAAAGCGGGCGTAGCACAATGGTAGTGCGGCAGCCTTCCAAGCTGTTTACGTGGGTTCGATTCCCATCGCCCGCTCCAAATCCAAATTGAGGACCCTTGCATTAGAGGTCGTAATCCGGGACCAAATCCCTGCTCACAGTCTCTCGAAGCCGCGGATGCGCTCCCAGTCGGTGACCGATGATTCGAAGGCGGCGAGCTCGATGTCCGCCCGATGGACGTAGTGGTCGACGACGTCTTCACCGAAGGCCTTGCGGGCCACGTCGCTCGCGGCAAAAAGGTCGCGAGCCGCTTGCATCGTGTGCGGCACGCGGGGATGAGTTCCCTCGTATGCGCTCCCGGAGGTGGCCGGTTCGAGCTCCAGCCCGGCGTCGAGCCCGTGCAGCCCGGCGGCGATCATCGCCGCCACGGCGAGGTAGGGATTGACGTCGGCGCCCGGCAGCCGGTTTTCGATGTGTCGGCCCTGACCGTGTCCGATCACACGCATCGCGCATGTCCGGTTGTCATGTCCCCATGCCACCGCCGTGGGGGCGAACATTCCCGGGACGTATCGCTTGTAGGAGTTGATCTGTGGCGCAAAGAGCAATGTCAGCTCACGAAGGCAGGTCAGCTGGCCGGCCAGGAACCGATCGAACAGCGGCTGGTCTGTGGCGAACGCGTTCCCGCCGTCCACGCCCGCCAGCGAAAGATGGACATGGCAGGAGCTGCCTTCGCGCTGATCGAACTTGGCCATGAAGGTGATCGCCATGCCCTCCTGAGAGGCGATCTCCTTGGCGCCGAATCTGTAGATGGTGTGGTCGTCGCAAACGTTGAGCGCGCCGCCATAGCGGAAGTTGATCTCGTGCTGGCCCAGGTTGCACTCACCCTTTGAGCTCTCGACCGTCATGCCCGCGGCCTCCATCGAGTTGCGGATGCGCCGGACCAGCGGCTCGATGCCGGTGGTGTCGAGCAAGGCGTAGTCGACGCTGTACGAGGTCGCCTTCGTGAGGTTGCGATAGCCGGCATCCCACGCGTCGCGGTACGAGCCTCGGAAGATCATGAACTCGAGCTCGGTACCCACCTGCGCCGCGAGACCGCGCTCTTGCAGCCGTTCGAGCTGTCGCCGGAGGATCTGCCGCGGTGATACCTGTATGGGTTTGCCGTCCTCGGCGAAAGCGTCCGCGATCACGAGCGCAGAGCCCGGGTGCCACGGCACCATGCGCAGGGTGGTGAGGTCGGGTTTGAGCTGGAAATCGCCGAAGCCACGGTTCCAACCGGCCAGCCCGTAGCCCTGCTGGGGGGACATGTCCACGTCCGTCGCCAGCAGGTACTCGCACGACTCCGCTCCGTGCGGCACCGCCGATTCCAGGAAATGACGGCCCGTGAGCCGCTTGCCGACCAGGCGCCCTTCCATGTCGACAAGAGCGAGCACGACCGTATCTAGGGTTCGGTTGGCCACGGCCTGCTCGAGCGCCTCGATGGTGAGTGGCGCGCCGGCCACCTCTCCATCCGGCTTTGCGGAGGACACGTTCCGCGTGTGAACGTCAGTCACGGCACACCTCCAACACCAGCTTGCCTCTCACACCGCCTCGCTCGAGGCGCTCATGCGCTGCCGCAGCGCGTTCGAGCGGGAAAGTCTCCTGGACAGCGACTTTCAGGCCTCCGGACCGGACGAGTTTCGCGATTTCTTCCAGCGCGTGCCCGTCAGGTTCGACCAGTGGCTCTTCCACGCGCACGCCGCAACGCTTCGCCTCAGCCTTGACTCCGTCGTCAGCACCGTCCGCCACCGCGAGCAGAAGGCCTCCTTCCCGAACGGTGGCAACAAGCACACGCGTGTCCTGTCCGCCCACCAGGTCCAGCGCCACGTCGGCATCTTGCTCTTGCAGCGCGTCGCGATCATGGCGGCCGGTCGTCGCAAGCACGCGAGCACCGCGGGCATTTGCGATCTGGACTGCCAGGTGGCCCACGCCACCGCCGGCTCCATGGACCAGGACGGTCTGTCCGTCACGAATTTGCGCCGTGTCGACCAGGCACTGCCACGCGGTCAGCGCCGCGAGTGGAAGCGCTGCCGCCTCTACGGGCGAAGCCCCGGCAGGCACGCGGGCGAACTGCCGAGACGGCGCCGTGACGTACTCCGCATAGCCGCCGGCCGCACGCGGAAATCGCGGCATCCCGTAGATCATGTCGCCCACGCTGAAGCGGGTCACGCCGTAGCCAATGGCCTCGACGACGCCGCACACATCCCAGCCGATGACGAAGGGAGGCGGTCCCACCCAGCGTGCCACCCCTTCGCCTCGCCGCGTCTTGCAGTCGACCGGGTTGACTCCGGCCGCGATCACGCGGACCAGCACCTCGGTCGAGATGGGCGCCGGCCTCTCCACCTCAGCGAGGTGCAGCACCTCCGGGCCTCCGAAGCGAGTTACTTCGATCGCGCGCATCGCCAATCTGATCGCCCCCACCCTGGCCTTCCCCTCTGGCGCGTCGCGCCACCTCCCCACGGGGTGGGGAGGTGAATCATGTGGTCGAGAGGAAGACGTTCTTGAGCTCTGTGTAGTGCTC
>JBGQGS010000059.1:0-11847 GCA_041497555.1 Candidatus Dormibacteraceae bacterium
CAGCCTGGCCCCGGAGGTTCTCTAGGCGTGGGGTTGGTGCCTGCTATGCGACTACACAAGGACCTGGAAGTCCGTACAGTCATCGATTCACCCGACGCGAAGTTGGCCCGGGGACCCGGCCAACTGGCACCAAGCCCACTTCGGTCTGAAATCCGCACCCCGCCACCGCGATTTCAGACCGGGAAGGAAAGAGGTCTTTAAGAGGAGAGATGCTTAGAAACAAGCCACAGCCCAAGCGCCGCTGGCTCGACCTCGCCCCCGGCGATCCGGTGATCGTCGTCACGGGCAAGGACAAGGGCAAGCAGGGCGAGGTGCTGCGCACAATCCCTGACAAGCACAAGATCGTCGTCAAGGGCGTCAACATCCTGAAGCGCCACACCAAGGCGGGCCAGTCCCGGGGCGGCGTCAACGTGGCGCAGGGTGGCGTCGTCGACTTCGAAGCGCCGCTCGATTACTCGAACGTGATGCTGGTCTGCCCGGCGTGCTCGCGGCCGACCCGGTCAAAGCACACCGTTCTTGAGTCGGGTGCGCGAGCGCTCGTCTGCCGCCACTGCGGCGAGCCTTACGAGCGCGTGCGCAAGACGGAGGCCCAGTGAGCAAAGCCAAGGTCGCCCAGAAGAGCGGGGGAGCCAACGTGGCGAGCCGGCCGAAGGGCGGTCGGTCCGCCGGTCCCGAAGCGCCGAAGGCGGTGGGGACTCGTTCCGAGGCGCCACCGCGAATGCTGACGGCATACCGGCAGACGGTCGTACCCCAGATGACCAAGGAGTTCGACTACGACAACGCCATGGAGGTGCCTCGCGTCGCCAAGGTCGTCGTGAACATCGGCATCGGCGAGGCGAAGGACAACGACAAAGCGCTCGACGCCGCGGTGGGCGACGTCGTCACCATCACGGGCCAGAAGCCGGCCCTGATCAAGGCCCGCAAGTCGGTCGCCGCGTTCAAGCTGAGAGCCGGCCAGACCGTCGGCATCAAGGCCACGCTGCGTGGACGGCGCATGTGGTTCTTCCTCGACAAGCTGCTCAACGTCGCGCTGCCTCGTATCCGCGACTTCCGGGGTGTCAGCCCTGAGGGTTTCGATGGCCGCGGCAACTACTCACTTGGCCTGCGCGAGCAGGTCATCTTCCCGGAGATCGACTACGACAAGATCGACAAGCTTCGCGGGCTGGAAGTGTCGATCGTGACCACAGCCCGCACTGACGACGAGGCGCGCAGTCTCTTGACGCGTCTCGGCATGCCATTCCGTAAGAGGTAGATAGCGAGACAAATGAGAAAAGAGCCGGAAGCAAGGAAAGGGGTCCCCGCAAAATCGAAGATTTTGTGGGGCTCAAAGAGGTAAGAGAAGGCTTGGCGAAGAAATCACAACTCGAGCGCTGGAAAAGGGACCTTCTGCACCCTAAGTTCAAGGTCCGGTTCCACAACCGCTGCCGCATCTGCGGACGGCCGCGCGCCTATTACCGGAAGTTCGGCATGTGCCGCATCTGCTTCCGCAACCTTGCCGCCGAGGGACGTATCCCCGGCGTGACGAAGTCGAGCTGGTGATGGCCACCGCAATCGCGAAGACCGCCAACGCAAAGCCCGCCAAGCGCGCCTCCGCCGGCGTCGTAAGCGACCCTATCGCGGACATGCTCACGCGCGTGCGCAACGCGAATGCCGCGCGACATCCCGAGGTCAAGGTGCCCGCTTCGAAGCTGAAGCTTGAGATCGCACGCGTCCTGAAGGACGAGGGCTACATCGCCGGCTACGAGGTGGAGGCTGACGGGACCACTCAGACGATGCGTATCATCTTCAAGGCCCGCCCCGATCGCACTCGGGTGATCTCGGGCGTGAAAAGGATCAGCCGCCCGGGCCTGCGCGTCTACGCGCGCAAGACAGAGATCCCGCGGGTCCTCGGTGGGCTCGGAATTGCCGTTCTCAGCACAGCCGAAGGAGTCATGAGCGGTCGCCAGGCGACGCGCCAGGGGCTCGGCGGCGAGGTACTCGCTTATGTTTGGTGACACAGAGAAGACCATCGGGGTCCCCGCGAAATCGCAGATTTCGTGGGGTGATTAGGAGTTCAGGGAAGAAGAATTGTCGCGAATTGGAAAGCTGCCGATACAGTTGCCCGGCTCGGTGAAGGTCACCCTGGAGCCAGGCCATGTCAGGGTGGAGGGCCCCAAGGGCCAGCTCGAGCGCACCCTGCCGGCAGACATCACGGTCAAGCAGGTCGACGGCGAGCTCGTTTTCGAGCGGCCGTCCGACGGCTATCGTCACCGCGCGCTGCACGGCCTGGTGCGCAGCCTGGTCGCCAACATGGTGACCGGCGTCAACACAGGGTTCACCAAGCACCTCGAGCTCGTTGGCGTCGGCTATCGCGTCGCGAAGCAGGGCGATGAGCTGGTGCTGAGCCTCGGCTTCTCCCACCCGATCAAGTTCAAGCCGCCGAAGGGCGTCTCGATCGACGTCCAGGACCCGACGAAGTTCTCGGTCTCCGGCATCTCGAACGAAGACGTCGGCCAGGCCGCAGCAAACCTGCGCAGGCTGCGGCCGCCCGAGCCGTACAAGGGAAAGGGCGTCATGTACCGCGGCGAGAAGATCCGCCGCAAGGCCGGCAAGGCCGGCAAGGGGGCCAAGACCTCCGCATGATCAAGCGCAGCGACCGCAAGCTGAACCGCTCCAAGCGACACCGGCGCGTGCGTGTGCACGTGAGCGGCACGCCCGAGCGTCCGCGCCTTGCGGTCTTCCGCAGTCTCAACCACGTCTACGCCCAGCTCATCGACGATGGGGCCAGCCGCACGCTGGCGGCCGCGTCGACCGTCGAGCTGAAGGCGAAGGGCAACGGCATGGCCGAGGCCGCGCAGGTCGGCAAAGCGATCGCCGCGAAAGCGAAAGCCGCCGGGGTGAGCTCGGTTGTCTTCGACCGGGGCGGATTCCTCTACCACGGCAGAATCAAGGCTTTGGCGGACGCCGCCCGCGAAGCCGGCTTGGAATTCTAGGAGCGAGCGTGACGATGGCGCCTGACACTCATTCGACAACAGAAGCAAGGGCTTGTTTTGCGCTGCCCGCTTCCACGCGGGAGGCGGCCCGGGGAACCCAGGCCGCCTGGCGCCATGGTCACTTCGGTCTGAAATCCGCACCCAGCCGCCGCGATTTCAGACCGGGAAAGGATGGGCTAACTAAGTAATGGGATCTCGGTACCCTCACTCGAGCGGCGAGCGATCCGATCTTACCGACCGCGTCGTACGGGTCAACCGCGTGTCCAAGGTGGTCAAGGGCGGGCGCAAGTTCTCGTTCAGCGCGCTGATCGTGGTCGGCGACATGAACGGCCGCGTCGGCGCCGGCATCGGCAAGGCGCGCGAGGTCACCGAAGCCATCCGTAAAGGTATGGACGTCGCCAAGCGCAACATGATCACTGTTCCGATGGTCGGCACGACCATCCCCCACGAAGTGCGCCTCAAGTGGGGGGCAGCTCGCATCATGCTGAAGCCGGCCGCTCCGGGAACCGGGGTCATCTCCGGTGGCGCGATGCGCGCAGTGATCGAGACCGCTGGAATCAAGGACATCCTCACCAAGTCGCATGGCACCAACAACCCGATCAACACGGTGCGCGCGACGCTCGCGGCATTGCAGCAGTTGCGTACGGCACAGCAGGTGGCCGAGCTGCGCGGCAAAGAGGTCGAGCAGATCGTGGGTCGCCGGCTTGCCAACGCATACAGGAGGCAAGAAGGCGTCGGAAAAGCCTCGAGCGGAAATGGCGCTGAGCCAACCCCGGTTGAGACGAAATGACAGCAGACAAGAAGCAGACGGCCGCCCAGGGTGATCGGCCGATCAAGGCCACCCTCATGAAGAGCACGATCGGCGCCTTACCGCAGATCAAGGCCACCGTGGAGTCGCTCGGGTTCCGCCGCCTGAACCAGACCCGCGCGCTTCCGGACAACCCGGCCGTGCGTGGGATGCTCAAGGCGGTCGACTTCCTGGTCGCCGTCGAAGGCCAGCCTTACGTGCGTCCGAAGCGCAGCCGCTATAAGATCTGGCGCTCGCGCTCGAACAAGAAGCACCAGAGGGGTAACTAGCCGTGCAGCTTCACGACCTCAAACCCGCGCGTGGGGCCCACCGCCGACCGGAGCGTATCGGTCGCGGCACGGGCTCAGGCCGAGGCAAGACCTCAGGTCGCGGCCAGAAGGGACAGAATGCACGCAGCGAAGGCTTCCGCCTCGGTTTCGAGGGCGGCCAGATGCCACTCTCGCAGCGTCTCCCGAAGCTGCCCGGTTTCAAGAACCCCTTCAAGAAGGTCTACTCGGTCGTCAACCTTTCGAAGCTGAGCCGCTTCGACGACGGAGCGAAGGTCGACGTGGACTCTCTGCTGGAGGCGGGCCTCGTGCACGCGGGCCTGGAGATCAAGATCCTCGGCACAGGCGACCTCAAGCGCAAGCTGAACGTCGAAGCGCACTGGTTCAGCGCCAGCGCCCGAGAGGCGATCGAGAAGCAGGGCGGCACCGTCAAGGTCCTTGGGGAACCCCGCAAGATAGGGCCGAGGCGGACGGCGGCCAAAGCGCCGAAACCACTGCCTGCCGCAACCTCCTCCCCGCTTGCCGGGGAGGTGCCCGGCGAGGCCGGGCGAAGGGCAAGCGCCGGAGGGGACGCATCCTCCAAGCAAACCGCGGGTGACGAACGGAAGCCACAGCGTGAGAAGAAGGGCGCCCCGCCGGCAGCAGTCGAGGAGGCCACCCCTCCCGCCGAGGCTTAGATGAACCTGCTCGAGGCGTTGGTCAACGCGATCCGGCTGCCGGAGCTACGCAACAAGATCCTGTTCACGGGCGGGATCCTCGTCGTCTTCCGGCTCTTCTCCAACGTTGCGGTGCCCGGCGCGAGCCAAGCCGCGCTCAGCCAGCTCTTCAACTCCCAGGCCCTGCTCGGGTTGCTCGACCTGTTTTCGGGAGGCGGCCTCTCCCGCTTCAGCGTCGTGGCCATGGGAATGAACCCGTACATCAACGCCACGATCATCATGCAGCTGATGACGGTGATCTCCGAACGGATCAAGGAGATCTCCAAAGAGGGTGAGGCGGGGCGCCGCAGGATCACCCGCTGGAGCCGCTACCTCACCGTCGCCCTCGGCGCAGGGCAGGCGTATGGGTTCACCGTGCTGTTCCAGAACACCACTCCCTCCATCCTTGGCCCGCTGGACTGGTTCCAGCGCCTGCAGATCGTGCTGGTATTGACCGCGGGCACGGTCATGTTGATGTGGTTCGGCGAGCTGATCACCGAGTACGGCATCGGCAACGGCGTCTCGCTGATCATCTTCGCCGGCATCATCGGCCGGGGGCCCCAGGGCGTCGCCTCGGTGTTCAGCGCCCACTCCACCGGCGGCGGACTCGCCGACTACGTGCCATTCATCATCTTCGGCCTGATCGCGCTCGGGATGACCGTGGTCATCATCTGGGTCCAGCAGGCGGTGAGGAAGATTCCTATCCAGTCGGCCCAGCGCACCGTAGGGCTGAAGCAGGTGCAAAGCCGCGCCAGCTTCCTGCCGCTACGTGTCAACCACGCCGGAGTCATCCCGATCATCTTTGCGATCTCGGTCATGTTCCTGCCCACGATCCTCGCCAACTACTTCACCGGCGCGCCACCCGACACCTGGTACTACAAGGCCGCGGCGTGGGTGAGAGGCAACTTCGCGCCCGACACGTCGAACCTGCCGATGGCAATCACGTACAACTCGCTCTACTTCGCGTTCACGTTCGGCTTCACGTACTTCTACACCGCGATCACGTTTGACGTGAATGAGGTCGCCGACAACCTGAAACGCTATTCGAGCTTCATCCCCGGCATCCGCCCAGGCCGGCCGACCGCAGACTATCTCGCTGCGGTGATGAACCGGGTGACGTTCGCCGGCGCGTGCTTCCTGGGCTTCATCACGGTGATCCTACCGATCGCCACGGCCAAGATCTCGGGTATCCCGCACCAGCAGATGTACCTGGGCGGAACCGCGATCCTCATCGTCGTGGGCGTGGCGCTGGACACCATGAAACAGCTGCAGACACAGCTCGTCATGCGCCAGTACCGCGGCTTCATCACATGAACTTGCTGACCTCCCCGCACGCCGGGGAGGGGGCACGCAGCGCCGGTGGGGCGGTGGTTTCATGAACCTGCTGCTCTATGGGGCCCCAGGCAGCGGCAAGGGTACCCAGGCGAACATGCTGCGTTCGACTTTCGGCATCCCTCACATCGCTACGGGCGACATGCTCCGCGCCGAGATCCAGGCCGGCACGCCGCTCGGCCAGCAGGCGCAGCCCATCCTCGCGGCGGGCCAATACGTCTCGGACGACATCATGATCGCGATGATCCGCAACCGGCTGCGGCAGCCGGACTGCAGCCGCGGCTTCATCATCGACGGGTTTCCGCGCACCATCCCGCAGGCCGAGGCGCTCGACACCCTGATGGACGAGCTCGACCGACGTTTCGACCGAGTCCTCTATCTCAAAGTCGACCTCGACGAGCTGCTCCGGCGGCTGTCAGGCCGGCTGGTTTGTCCCCAGTGTCAGCGCACTTACCCGCCCGCCACCGCCGTGTGCGAAGCCGAGGGCAGCCGGCTGGTGCAGCGGGAAGACGACAAGGTGGAGGCCGTCAAGCCCCGGATCGTGATCTACCTGCAGAAGACGATCCCCGTGCTCGACCACTACCGCGTCGAGGGCCTGGTTTCCGAGATCGACGGTATGGGCACAATCGATGAGATAAGCCGCCAGGTCCTGACCGCCGTGAGGGCCCCTTCCATCAAGCGGCAAAGCGCATGATCAACCTCAAGACCGCCCACGAGATCGACCTCATGGCCCGCGCGGGCAGCCTGCTCGCTTCGGTGCTCCCGCCGTTGAAGGAGGCGTGCGAACCAGGGGTCAAGACGATCGAGCTCGATCGCCTCGCCGACAGGCTGATCCGCGAAGGCGGCGCGACCCCAGGCTTCCTCGGCTACCACGGCTTCCCACGGTCGATCTGCGTCTCGATCAACGACGAGGCGGTGCACGGTATCCCCGGCAACCGCAAGGTCGCGGCGGGCGACCTGGTCAGCCTCGATCTCGGCCTGGTCCTGGAGGGGTTCTGGGCGGACGTCGGGATCACGGTCGGCGTCGGCAAGATCACCAAGGAGGCCGAGCGCCTGATCAAGGTGACCGAGCAGGCCCTCTACATCGGGATCGACAAGGCCCGTCCGGGTGGCTACCTCGGCGACATCTCGTCGGCAATCCAGAAGCACGTCGAGGCGGCCGGGTTCTCCGTCATCCGACAGTTCGTCGGCCACGGCATCGGCCGCCAGATGCACGAGGATCCCCAGGTGCCGAACTTCGGCAGCCCCGGCACGCCGCCCAAGCTGAAGGCCGGCATGACCCTGGCGATCGAGCCGATGGTCAACGCCGGATCGCACGAGGTGTACATGAAGCCCGACGGCTGGACGATCTGCACCGCCGACGGGTCGCTTTCCGCCTACTTCGAGCACACGGTGGCGATCACGGACAGGGGGCCGGTGGTCTTGACCGCCAACCCCCTCGCCTAGTACTTTGGTACAATCGCCGTTCGTGCCCCAACGCCTCCCACTCGTGAAGGGGGTCGTGGTGGAGCCTCTTCCCAACGGCGTCTACCGGGTTGAGCTCGAGAACGGGGCGAAAGTCCTGGCTCACGTCGCCGATCGTGCCGGCACCCACTTCACCCGGCTCCTTGCTGGAGACAAGGTGGGGGTCGAACTAGCGACCAGCGATCGATCGCGAGGGCGAATACGAGAGATTTGGAGATGAAGGTACGTCCGTCGGTCAAGAAGATGTGTCCGAGCTGCAAGGTGATCAAGCGCAACGGGGTGGTTCGCGTGATCTGCTCCAAGACGCCGAAACACAAGCAGAGACAGGGCTGAAGGTGTATTCGAGCATGGCAGAAAGATTCCGGGGTCCCCGCGAAATCGAAGATTTCGTGGGGTGGAAAACACAAGCAGAGACAGGGTTAGAGGGCTAAATGGCGAGAATCGCCGGTGTCGACATACCCCCGCAGAAGCGGGCCGTCATCTCCTTGACGTACATCCACGGCATCGGCAACACGACTGCCCGGAAGCTGGTCAAGACCGCGGGAATCAACCCGGATACAAGGGTCAAGGATCTCTCCGATGAAGAGGTCGGCCGCCTTCGTCAGATCATCGACCGGATGGCCACCGCCAAGGAGCTGCTGATCGAAGGTGACCTCCGCCGCGAGGTGGCGCAGAACATCAAGCGGATGACCGAGATCGGCTCCTACCGTGGCTCTCGCCACCGCCGGGGCCTTCCCGTCCGCGGCCAGCGCACCCGCACCAACGCCCGCAGCCGCCGCGGTCCGAAGCGCGCGGTCGCCGGCAAGAAGAAGGTCAAAGCAGGCAAGTGATGGCGAAGAAGAAGGTGGTTCGCACCCGGCGGCGCGAGCGCAAGAACGTGGTCAACGGGCAGGCCCACGTCCAGAGCACGTTCAACAACACGATCATCTCGATCAGCGACATCGACGGGAACGTCATCTCGTGGGGCTCGGCCGGCGCCCAGGGCTTCAAGGGAAGCCGCAAGTCGACGCCGTTTGCCGCGCAGGTGACCGCCGAGGCGACCGCCAAGAAGGCGCTCGAGCATGGCATGCGCTCGATCGAGGTGTTCGTGCGCGGGCCGGGCGCGGGTCGCGAGGCCGCGATCCGCTCGCTGCAGGCGACCGGCCTGGAAGTCAGCGCGATCACGGACGTGACTCCGATCCCGCACAACGGCTGCCGTCCTCCCAAGCGGAGAAGGGTTTAACGATGGCGAACTACAGCGGCCCGGTCTGCCGTTTCTGCCGCCGCGAGGGCGCCAAACTCTACCTCAAGGGCGAGCGCTGCTACACGCCGAAGTGCGCCATCGAGCGCCGCGCTTTCGCGCCCGGCATGCACGGGCAGGCGCGCAAGCGCAAGACGTCGGACTATGGCATACAGCTGCGCGCCAAGCAGAAGGCGCGCCGAATCTATGGCCTGCTCGAGAAGCAGTTCCGCAACTACTTCAACGCGGCGGCGAAAGAACCGGGCGTGACCGGCGTGAACCTTCTCCGCCACCTCGAACTTCGACTTGACAACGTGATCTACCGGCTGGGCCTGGGCACGTCGCGCAAGCAGGCGCGACAGCTCGTTTCGCACCGTCACTTTGAAGTGAACGGTAAGACGGTCAACGTGCCGTCTTATCAGCTCAAGGTCGGTGACGTGCTCAAGGTCAAGCCCGCCAACGGCGTGATCGACGTCGCGCTCGAGGCATCTCGGGTACGGCCGGTGCCGTCATGGCTTTCATTCAGCCCGGATGACAAGTCCGGCAAGGTCCTCGCGCGGCCCGACCGTCACGAGATGGAGACCGGAGTCGAGGAACAGTTGATCGTCGAGTTCTACTCAAGGTAAAGGGAGTACCCAATTGGCAATTGACACGCAGATGACAGTCACCCCGCAGGTTCGCAAGCTCGAGACGAGCGCGAACTACGGCAAATTCGACATCGAGCCGCTCGACCCGGGATTCGGCACGACTCTCGGCAACACGCTTCGCCGCGTGCTGCTCTCGTCGCTTTGGGGCGCGGCGGTGACGTCGATCCAGATCGACGGTGTCGCGCACGAGTTCACGGCCATCCCGCACGTGAAGGAGGACGTGACCGAGGTCATCCTCAACCTCAAGCGGCTCTGCCTGAAGAGCTTCACCGAGGACCCGGTGACCTTGCTGCTTGACGTGAAGGGCCCGGCCGAAGTGCGCGCCTCTCACATCCAGGCCTCGTCCGACGTCGAGATCGTCAACCCCGACCTCTACATCTGCACGCTGGCGGCCAAGGGCCACCTCCGGATGGAGCTCAATGTGGAGCGCGGGAAGGGCTACGTTCCTGCCGACCGCAACAAGCGCGAGGGCCAGCCCATCGGGGTCATCCCGATCGACGCGATCTTCTCGCCCGTCGAGAAGGCGAACTTCACCGTGGAGAAGACCCGCGTCGGGCAGTCGACCGACTACGACCGCTTGCTGATCGAGGTCTGGACTGACGGCACGATGTCACCCGAGGAAGCCGTCAGCCACGCGGCCGAGCTCTTCACGCAGCACCTGAACCTGTTCGTCCGCTTCCGCGACTCGATCGAGAAGCACGAGGCCGAGATGCGCGGCGAAAAGGGCAGCCAGAACCGCTTGATGGACACGCCCATCGAAGAGCTGGACCTTTCGGTCCGCGCCTTCAACTGCTTGAAGGCGAACGAGATCCAGACCGTGGGCCAGCTTTTGCAGAAGAGGGAAGAGGAGCTGCTCGCGCTGCGCAACTTCGGGCGCAAGTCCCTCGACGAGATCAAGGAGAAGCTCGTCGAGAAGGGCTTCATCAAGCCCGAAGAGATGGGCACGGTCCTGCGCGGCTAGCCCTGCATGCGACATCAAAAGAGCGGCCGCCGCCTCAACCGAGACACCAATGCGCGCAAGGCGCTCATGCGCAACCTGTGCACGTCCTTGCTCGAAAGCGGCCGCATCACCACCACCGAACCAAAGGCGAAGGAGCTGAGGCGGTGGGTCGAGCGGCTGATCACCACGGCCAAGGACCAAGACCTCAACGCCCGCCGGCGCGTGAGCGAGGAAGTTTCCAAGCCCGAGGTCGTCGAGCGGCTGTTCTCGAACCTGCTGCCCCGCCTGGCCGATCGGCCTGGCGGTTACACGCGAATCATCCACAAGGGTCCGCGGCTCGGCGACGCCGCACCGATGGTGATCATCGAGTTAGTTGACTGAGAAGGCACTTCCCCGCCCGCCGGGGAAGTCGGCGCGAAGCGCCGGATGGGGCGACCCGCGCAGGCAATTTCGGAACAGAGCGGTTAACAAGTGAATATCAAAGTCGTGCTGGAGTACGACGGAAGTGAATTCGCCGGCTGGCAGCAGCAGGCACACGGCCGTACGGTCGAAGCCGAGCTGAAGCGGGCGCTTCGAGCGATCACGGGCCAGGAGCACAAGGTGTACGCCGCCGGGCGAACCGACGCGGGCGCGCACGCCGAAGGCCAGGTCGTGAACTTCCAGACGAATGGGCGAATCTCGCCGCACCGGTTGGTTTCGGCGCTCAACGCAAGGCTTCCCGCGGACGTGGCGGTCCTTGCGGCGGAAGAGGTGCCGGATGCCTTCCACGCGCGTTACTCCGCGCAGTGGCGGCGCTACCGATATCGCTACCTCGACCGGCCGTCGAGGCCGGCGCTGGAGCGAGGACGCTGCTGGCATGTTCGCGGGACGCTGGATGCGGACGCGATGTCAATGGCGGCGAAGGCGCTCGTCGGCAAGCACGACTGGACCAGCTACTGCTCGGCTTCTGAGCCGCGCGACGCAAGGGTGCGTGAGATGCGCTCCGCCCGGGTGTTGCGGCGCGGGGACTTCGTCGAGCTGGAGCTGGTCGCCGAGGGCTTCCTGCGCGGTCTGGCCAGGAGCATCGCAGGCGCGCTGGCCGAGGTCGGGCGCGGCCGGCGATCGCCGGAGTGGGTGGGAGGGGTCCTGGAGGCCCAGGATCGCCGCAAGGCGGCGCGCACGGCACCGGCAGGGGGCCTGACATTGGTGGAAGTGATTTACTAGGAAGCGTTGAATGAGTAAGCAAAAGACGTGGACGGCGAAAGCCGCGGATCTTAAGTCGGACTGGTTTGTGGTCGATGCCACGGACCAGGTTCTCGGACGCCTGGCTTCAGGCGTGGCGAAGGTCTTGCGCGGCAAGCATAAGCCGACCTTCACGCCGCACCTGAACACCGGCGACCATGTGGTGGTGATCAACGCATCCAAGATCAAGGTGACCGGCGCCAAGCTCGGCGGCAAGGAATACACGAGGTACACCGGCTATCCCGGAGGTCTTCGCAAGCGCACCCTGCAAAAGGCGCAAGAA
>JBGQGS010000060.1:0-11834 GCA_041497555.1 Candidatus Dormibacteraceae bacterium
CCTGGCCGCAATGCGCAGCAGCCAGAAGGCCGTTTCGTTTCTGGCGAGGATGAACAAGCCGGACATGTTGGTCCTGCGGGAGCTTCTCGAGACCGGAAAAGTGAGACCGGTCATAGACAGGCGTTACGAGTTGAGCGAAATTGCCGGCGCTCTCCGCCACCTGGGAGAAGGACACGCCCAAGCCAAGATCGTCATCACCGTGTGAGGCGTACCCGAAATGGCTTTCGCCACGCACCGCGTTCGCCGGCAGCGGGCGCGACGCTTCACCCTGCGCCGGCACCATCAGGCAGTAGCTACTCGGCGACCCAGCTCGTTCTCGGCATTCGTCAGCAGTCCACCGAGAATGTCAGAGCTTGTCGAGCCTCAGCGCCTGTTTGATGTAGTACCTGAGCGCCGGCTTGTCCACCTCGCCCAGGTTCTTCATCCTGACGTGCTTCGAATGCTTCGCGACCCCTCGCAGCAGGCCGTACCTGTCATCGAACGAGGCGCCCTGACGAAAGCCGAAAGTGATGCCGGTCTTGCTCGGGCTGATCCAGGCGAGCGCCCTTTTCTGCCCGTACATCGGGATCCCGTAGCTCATGACCTCCTGCGCATCAGGCGCGCACTCGTTCATCAGGGTGCGGATGGCAGCGACGACCGGCCTGAATTCGGGCAGCACCTTGCTCTCGACGAATTCATCGACGGTCATGGCGAGACCAGTAGCCCTCCTGCAGAGATTCGCGGCGGGCCCACCCCCTCGAGCAGGCGGAAACGAACCGACTTGAGCAATTGACAGCTTAACCATGAAACGCGCCGTCACGTGCTGAGACGCGCCCGCACTGAGAGAGTCCCTGACACTGGCAGTGCCTGGAGACACTCAAGCCAAGAATAGAGCCCGGCGCCGAAAAGGCTGCCGGGCTCCCCGATTCGATTGATGCGTGCGCTAGGTGGTAGTCCGGCGGCCGCGGAGCAGGCCTACGAGCCAGACGACGGCCAGTACGACGATGCCGATCCAGAGCAGGTTGACCAGCGCGCCTGTCGCGTGGAACAACAGCCAGAGGACGAAAAGGATGACCGCCGCGACGATGAGCATGTGGATCATGTGGGACACCTCCTGGTGTTCTATGTCAGCACGGCGCTGGTGAAAAGCATCACCTTCAGATCGTCGCGCCAAGCTCAGCGAGGTGCACGGGCCGGAAGCCCTCACATGCCAGGGCCTGGCGTCCCATTTCGTCCTGCGCATAGCCTCCTTCACCGGTCGCCCAATACGACTCGAACCAGCAGGAGTTGTGATGAGCGCCCGGAATAACAGCCGGGTCTCACCGGATTGGGCTCGGGGTCCCGTCACATTAGGGACCGTCGACTCTGTCGACGGAGCGCGTCGTGCGTCAGCCTATTTCCATGATCGAGGTTTTTAGCGGAGCCCAACTCCCCACTGACCCGGCGAGTCTCCCGTCACTCAGCCTGGAGTCGAGGCTCGGCTTGTTGCGCCGGCGCCGCCGCCTCACCTCGGTTAAGCATCTCCTGGCGGCGATGGGCCCGGTAATCGTGGGAATGTCGCTCCTCCTCCTGCTCGCCGCCTTTGGGGCGGTGGCTGGTTTGCGATGAGGCCAACCGCGACTCGGCGACCGACGGGCTCGACCATGCACACCAACAGATTCAATCCAAGGAGGTCTCCATGAAGGACCAGGTTCGTGGCAAGGCGGAAGAGATCAAGGGCAAGCTGACCGGCAATCGCGGCGAAGAGATCAAGGGCAAGGCGAGGCAAAAGGTTGGGAACGTCAAGAGCACCGTCCGCGACATCAAAGAGGACGTACGTGTGGAGGTCAATCGAAAGCGGGCCTCGCGTTAGATCCCTGATCGCTGGGCGCGATGCGCAGGAGAGCGTGCCGGGCAGGCCGCGCCGCGCGACACCTTATTGATCGGCCGCCTGAGAGCAGGTAACCAGGCTCGCCTCCAGTGACCGCCGGCACGTGCCTGCTGATGCCGGCGGCCAAGCGCAGCTGGCAGGTCATGGGTCCGGCTGTCCTGAACAATCTGCACCGCCGCACACCTGAAATCGGGCGTACCCTACGCCACGACCCGTTTTCAGCGCGAAAGTGGAGGCTGGGAGCCGTGTTGAAGAAGATCCTGCTCAACGAGAGCGACATCCCTGAGCGCTGGTACAACATCCTGCCGGACATGCCGGCGCCTCCGGCTCCCTACCTGCACCCGGGAACGCTGCTGCCCATGGGCCCGGCCGACCTGGCGCCGATCTTCCCTCAGGCGATCATCGCCCAGGAGGTCTCGGCCGAGCCGTGGATCGAGATCCCCGACCAGGTGCGGGAGATCTATCGCATCTGGAGACCCACCCCTGTTTACCGCGCCGAGCGGCTGGAGAAGGCTTTGGACACCCCCGCGCACATCTATTTCAAATACGAGGGCGTGTCTCCAGCCGGCTCACACAAGCCGAACACCGCAGTGCCCCAGGCGTACTACAACGCGAAAGAGGGCGTCAAGCGGCTGACCACAGAGACCGGAGCTGGGCAGTGGGGCTCGGCTCTAGCGTTCGCCGGGGCTTTGTTCGGCCTCGAGGTGACCGTGTACATGGTCAAGGTTTCTTACGAGCAAAAGCCCTATCGGCGGGCGATGATGGAGACCTGGGGCGCGACCGTGTACGCCTCCCCAAGCAACCTCACCGCTGCCGGACGCGGCATCCTGGCCGAGGACCCTGACTCGCCGGGCAGTCTGGGCATCGCGATCTCCGAAGCCGTCGAGGACGCGGCGACCCACGACGACGCGAAATACTCGCTCGGGTCGGTCGTCAACCACGTTCTTCTGCACCAGACAGTGATCGGTCTCGAAGCCAAGAAGCAGATGGAGATGGCGGGCGCCTACCCGGACGTGGTCATCGCGTGCGTCGGCGGCGGCTCCAACTTCGCCGGTCTCACGTACCCCTTCATTGGCGACAAGCTGAAAGGTCGCCACCCGGCAACGCGTTTCATCGCGGCGGAACCCGCCGCCTGCCCGACTCTTACCCGCGGCGTCTACGCGTACGACTTCGGCGACGCGGTCGGCATGGGCCCGGTCGTGAAGATGTTCACGCTCGGCCACAGCTTTATACCCGACCGGATCCATTCGGGCGGGCTCCGCTACCACGGCGACGCCCCCTCGCTTTGCATGCTCGTCGACCACGGCGTAGTCGAGGCTCGAGCTTACAAGCAGAACGAATGCTTCGCCGAGGCTGTGCGGTTTGCGCGTTCCGAGGGCTTCCTTCCCGCTCCCGAATCGGCCCACGCCCTGCGGGCAGTGGCGGAAGAAGCGGCCGCCGCCCGAGAAGCGGGCGAGGCGAGGACGATCCTCTTTGGTCTGTCGGGACACGGCCACTTCGACATGTCGGCGTATGACGCCTACTTCGCGGGCAAGCTCGAGGACGTCGAGCTTTCCCAGTCCAGGATCGACGCCGCCATCGAGGAGCTCCCGAGAGTCCCAGCTATGCCGTGACGGATTACGCCAAATCCTGTGCGACCTGCCTGGCGACACGTTGATTCGAATGACTGATTTGGTCAACCGCCAATGGCTGCTCGCCCGCCGGCCGCAAGGCTTGATCAGCTCAGAAGACTTCCAGTTTGTCGAGCGACCGGTACCGGACCTGGTGGATGGCGAGGTACTGATTCGCGTCCTCTATCTCTCCTGTGATCCTACTCAGCGAGGCTGGTTGGCCCGGGATACCTATTTGCCGGCAGTGGCAATAGGCGACGTGGTGCGGTCGATCGCGGTGGGCGAGGTCGTGAAGTCAACGCATCCAAACTTTGAGCCCGGCCAACTGGTGCAGGGCTTATTCGGCTGGCAGGACTACATCGTGGTCGTCCCTGGAAAGGGCTCGTCGCCGACTCCAGTCCCGCCGGGAGTACCGATTGAAGCCGCAATGAGTGTGTTGGGCCTCAACGGCCTGACCGCCTACTTTGGACTGCTCGAGATAGGGCGGCCACAAATGGGCGAGACAGTAGTTGTCTCGGCTGCCGCCGGAGCCACCGGGTCGGCGGCCGGCCAGATCGCCAAGATCAAAGGTTGTCGCGTAATCGGGATCGCCGGAGGGGCCGACAAGTGTCGCTACGTGACTGAACTCGGCTTCGACGCAGCCATCGATTACAAGAAGGACAATGTCTATGCACGACTCAAAGAGACGTGTCCCAAGGGCATCGACATCTATTTCGACAACGTGGGTGGTGAAATCCTGGACATGGCACTTGCGCTGCTCGCACTCCGCGGCCGCATCGTGCTCTGCGGTGCCATCGCGCGTTACAACGACGACGCGCCGGCTCCCGGTCCCAGGAACTACTCGCAGTTGATCGTGCAAAGAGGCCGGATGGAAGGTTTCATCGCTACGGACTACATGCGGCGTACAGCCGAGGCGTTTCCCGACCTCTACACCTGGATGAGCGAGGGCAAGTTGAAGTACCGAGTCGATGTGCAGCACGGCCTGGAGAACGCGCCGTCTGCTCTCGCTCGCCTATTCACGGGAGAAAACCAGGGCAAACAGCTGGTGAAAATCGCCGATCGCGCCACCCAGGACGCCTGACCCACCCGCAGCCCGAAAGGCTATCGGTAATCGAGCTATCTTCTCGCCCATGACCACGCTACAGGGTGCACAGGTGAGGTTGCGACCGCCTAGCTCAGGAGACATCGCTGAGCTGGCAAGGATCCGCGCTACGCCCGAAGTTCTGCGCTGGTGGCGCGGCGGCGACGACATGGAATCGGCGGTCGCAGATGACCTCGCGCAAGCGGGCGTGGAGACATTCGTGATCGAGCACGGGGGCAAGATCGCCGGCGCGATTCAATGGCAGGCCGAGACGGAACCCGATTACCGGCATGCCGGTATCGACATTTATATCGATCCAGCAGTGCACGGCCGCGGTCTCGGTACCGACGCCGTCCGGACCCTCGCGCGACACCTCATCGTCGATCAAGGCCACCATCGCCTGGTGATCGACCCCGCCGCGGACAACGCTGCCGCAATCCGGTGTTACTCCAAGGTCGGGTTCCGGCCGGTCGGCCTCATGCGCCGCTACGAACGCGGCCTCGACGGCACCTGGCACGACGGGCTCCTCATGGACCTGCTCGCAGACGAGCTGATCACTTAGCTCAGGGCTCACCGAGGCCGGAGCGAAGCCGATCCTCCTCGGCCGCGTCGTCGGGATCGGGGATCTGCGCCGCCGCCTCAAGTGAAGCCCGCATGGCTGCAGCCAGCTGAGCGGCTTTCTCTTTATCTCCATCCTCGAGGGCCATGACCGCGGCGTCGAGGAGCAGATACGGTTCGATGGCGCTATAACCGCATGCTCGCGCGAGGCTGGCTGCGCTGGCGAATAGCAGCCGCGCGCGATCAGGGTGGCCGTCGTGCAGCTCAACATAGGCGAGGTTTCGATGCTCGACTGCCACCATCCGTTCCTCCCCGAGCTGCCTGTTCAAGTCGATGCTCTCTTGATAAAGGAGCCTGGCCGAGGAGTAGTCGGCCCGCATCCTGACCGCAACCGCCTGCAAGTGAATCGGCATCCGCTCGAGCCGGAGGTCGCCAGCCCGGCGAGCCAGTCCGCGCGCCTCTCCGGCCAGGATGGTCACGTGCTCCAGGTCACCTCGCCGCAGCGAAACCCTCGCCAGCATGCACAGCCCGTCGACCTGTGCGTTCACGTCTCCGGCATCGCGCGCATGGCTCAGCAGCTGGAGGGCGAGCTCCTCCGCCCGACCGGTCGCGCCGGAACGGAAGGCCTCTATCGCGTCGTCGTAGATCCCCATAGGCCGCTCAGGTAGAGGATAGGGCGGGTCACATGACCCGCCCATTTGCGGTTTGGTCGGAAAGGTCAGCTGGACGGCGCGAGGGCCGTCGGCTTGGCTGGCGTCGGGAACTGAGGCTGCCGCAGCGACATTCCCTCAGGGCCTGCGATCACGTATGCCACCATCACGGCGAACCCAACCAACCCGAACACGAGGCCAAATATCCCTCCCAGCACCAGGATCGTGAACCATGTCTTGTCCTGCAGCCGGTAGGTGTTGACCAGGGCTCCGATCCAAGCGGCGAGCTGCACGATCCCGCCAACCCCGGCCAGGATTCCGCCCGCGATGATCAACCCGACCGTCATCCAGAAGTACGAGTCGAGGTTCGGAACGAAGTCGTAGCTGTTGGTCGACGTCTGGGTGAACGTTCCGCCGTAAGCCAGCATCAGGAAGATGGCAACTCCGGCGAGGACCAGACCAGCAGCCAGCACGACCAGCCCGGCGATCCATGTCCTGGTGATTGTTGACTTTGTCATGTGATATCACCTCCGATTACAGATTCGTCTGTAGGGGGTTGCCGATGCGAGGGCCGGTGGACCCGACAGACGAAGGACTACCGCCCACCAGCTAAAGCGTCGCCCAACCCCGGCGCATAATCCCAGTGGTGGCTACTGCGCTCTCCCTCACCCACCTCGGTTCGTTGATGCGAGGCGTGCGCAGCGTGGACGAGGTCGGTGCTGATGAGCGTGCCGCCTCGCTCGCCAAGCGCTCGATCAAGAAGGCGTCGAAGCTCTGGGCGCTCGACCTGGCGGTCCGCTGCATGGACCTCACAACGCTCGAAGGATCGGATACGCCGGGGAAGGTGACTGCGCTCTGCGCGAAGGCTATCCGACCGAAACCAGGCGATCCGACGATCCCGTCGGTGGCCGCGATCTGTGTCTATCCGGCCCGCGTATCGGATGCCGTCGCGCACCTACGTGGAAGCGACGTCCGGGTTGCGTCCGTGGCGACCGCCTTCCCATCCGGACAGAGCTTCACATCGATCAAGGTTGCCGAGACCGAAGAGGCCGTCCGCGTCGGCGCGCACGAGATCGACATGGTCATCGACCGCGGCGCGTTCCTGTCGGGTGATTACCAACGCGTCTACGACGAAGTCGTGGCCGTCAAAGAGGCCTGCGGTAACGCGCACCTGAAGGTGATCCTCGAAACCGGCGAGCTCGGCACCTACGACGCGGTGCGACGAGCCAGCATCCTCGCCATGGCCGCCGGCGCCGACTTCATCAAGACGTCGACCGGTAAGGTGCAGCCTGCGGCGACCCTACCGGTGAGCCTGGTCATGATGGAGGCGATCCGCGATTTCGTGCGTGAGACCGGCCGGCCGGTGGGCTTCAAGGCCGCCGGCGGAATACGTACCTCCAAGCAAGCGATCGCGTATCTGGTCGTGCTCTACGAGACCCTCGGACCCGACTGGATGACCCCTCAGCGATTCCGTCTCGGTGCATCGACACTGCTCAACGACGTGCTCATGCAGATCGACAAGGAGCGCACGGGCGTGTACCAGTCGGGCGACTACTTCACGATTGACTGATGGCAATCACGAAGAAGCAGAGCGCCGAGCTCGCTAAGCAGGTTTTCGAGTACGCCCCCGCACCGGAGGCCATCGACCACGTCCGCATCCAGCCGCGCTACGGCCTGTTCATCGGCGGCCGCATGGTCGAGCCGCACAGCAAGAAGCGATTCCCAACCATCAACCCGGCGACAGAGAAAAAACTCGCCGAGGTGTCAGAGGGAGACAGGGTCGACGTCGACCGAGCCGTCAAGGCCGCCGGGCGGGCGTTCGATTCCTGGTCGCGGTTGGCGCCCTCGCGGCGCGCCCGCTACCTCTTCCGGATCTCGCGCCTGATCCAGGAGCGCGCGCGAGAGCTCGCCGTCGTCGAGACGATGGACGGCGGCAAGCCGATCAAGGAATCGCGCGACGTTGACATCCCGCTCAGCGCCGCCCACTTCTTCTATTACGCGGGCTGGGCGGACAAGCTCGAGTGGGCCTTCCCCAACCGGCGGCCGAGGCCGCTCGGCGTCACGGGCCAGGTCATTCCATGGAACTTCCCTCTCTTGATGCTGGCGTGGAAGATCGCGCCGGCGCTGGCCGCCGGCAACACCGTCGTGTTGAAGCCCGCGGAGACAACGCCACTGTCGGCGATGGTCTTCGCCGAGATCTGCATGCAGGCGGAGCTCCCGCCGGGCGTCGTCAACATCGTCACGGGCGCCGGGAAGACGGGTTCGCTGGTGGTCGAGCATCCGGGCGTCAAGAAGGTCGCGTTCACCGGTTCGACCGAGGTCGGGAAGCTCATCCAGCGCGCGCTCGCGGGCACTGGCAAGAAGCTCACTCTCGAGCTGGGCGGCAAGGCGGCCAACATCGTGTTCGAGGACGCGCCGCTGGACCAGGCGGTCGAGGGCATTGTCAACGGGATCTACTTCAACCAGGGCCACGTGTGCTGCGCGGGGAGCCGGCTCCTGGTCCAGGAGTCGATCGCCGAGCCTCTGATGGAGAAGCTGAAGCGCCGGCTCTCGACGCTGCGCCTGGGCGACCCACTCGACAAGAACACCGACATCGGCGCGATCAACTCGCGCGCCCAACTCGAGAAGATCCAGGGGCTGGTCGAGTCAGGAGTACAAGAGGGCGCTGAGCTCTACCAGCCGGAGTGCCGGCTGCCCGAGCGAGGCTTCTGGTTTCCGCCAACCCTTTTCACAAACGTGTCGCAGTCGTACCGCATCGCCCGCGAGGAGATCTTCGGCCCGGTGCTTTCGGTCCTCACCTTCCGGACGCCCGCTGAGGCGGTGGAGAAAGCCAACAACACGCCTTATGGATTGTCGGCCGGCGTGTGGACCGACAAAGGCTCGCGGATCCTGTGGATGGCCCAGCGCCTGCGCGCCGGCGTGGTGTGGGCGAACACGTTCAACCGCTTCGACCCGACCTCTCCCTTCGGCGGCTACAAGGAATCGGGATACGGCCGCGAAGGTGGAATTCACGGTCTGGCGCCCTACCTGGAGCTCAAATGATGGAGGTCCGCAAGACCTACAAGCTGTTCGTCAACGGCGAGTTCGTGCGCTCTGAGTCCGGGCGCGCCTACCGGCCGGACGGAAACGTCAACGTCCCGCGAGGGTCCCGCAAGGACCTCCGCGACGCGGTTCGCGCCGCGCGCACAGCCTTCCCGGGGTGGGCCGCCCGAACGGCGATGAACCGCGGTCAAATCCTCTACCGCGCGGCCGAGATGCTGGACAGCCGGGGTGCGCAGTTCACCGAGCTGCTTGGTGGAGGAGCAAGGGCTCGCCGGGAGCTCGACCAGGCGGTGGAGACGCTCGTTTGGTACGCGGGCTGGACGGACAAGCTGCCGCAGGTGGCGGGCACCGTCAACCCGGTCGCCGGGCCTTACTTCAACTTCACGATCCCCGAGCCGACCGGCGTGGTCGGAATCGTCGGCCCCGAGGAACCGGCCCTGGCCGGCCTCGTGCGCCGCCTCGCGCCCGCGCTCTGTGGCGGCAACGTGGTCGTCGCGCTCGGGCCCGAGTCGCGACCGCTGCCGGCGCTGACGCTCGCCGAGGTGTTCGCAACCAGTGATTTTCCAGCGGGCGTCGTCAATGTCCTGAGCGGGCAGCGCCGCGAGCTCTTGCCCTGGCTCGCCGCTCATATGGACGTCAACGCGATCGACGTTGCCGGTTGCACCCCGGACGAGGTCAAGGCGACCGAAGCTGCGGCAGCAGACAACGTGAAGCGAGTCATCAAGGGGGCCGTTGACGAGTCGAGCCCCTACCTGATCACGGCCTTCATGGAGATGAAGACCGTGTGGCACCCGATCGGGGTCTAATCTGTGCCCGGCTCGGGTCTAAACTGTAGGTAGATGCCTGAAGTGCTGACCAAGCCGATCCCATTCAAAGGCTTGGGAGCGAGCGCGGACGGGCCTGCCAGCGGCAAGCCGATGATCAGCTCAGCCCGCATTGCGCGACGCGTCCGCCAGCTCGGACGCCAGATCTCAGAGGTCTACGCCGACATCGACACGCCGCTCGTGATGGTCGTCATCCTCAAGGGTGCGACCGTGTTCGCGGCGGACCTCCTGCGCAGCCTGAGCATCCCGGCCGAGCTCGAGTTCGTCCGGGCCTCCAGCTATCACGGAGGCACCTCGAGCAGCGGACGCCTCCAGTTGGCGCACATGGTCGACGGACCGCTGGTCGGCCGTCACGTGCTGCTGGTCGAGGACATCGTCGACTCGGGCCTCACGGTCAACGTCATCACCAAGCGCATCCGCCGCATGGGCCCGGCGTCGCTGCGGATCGCCGCACTGCTCGACCGGCCGGCCCGACGGGTGGTCGACGTCAAGATCGATTTCTGCGGATTCGTGATCCCCGATCGGTTCGTGATCGGATACGGCCTCGATTACGCAGGCCTGTACCGAGAGCTGCCGCACATCTATTCGCTGACATAGCGAACGCAATCCCCACGAACTCTGAGGCTACGCCTTGAGTTCGCGGGGACCACTAGCTCCGGCCGGCTCGCCGTACTTCGCCTGGCGCAAGGCCGAGCTGCACTGCCATCTCGACGGCGCCGTGCGGCCGTCGACCGCCGATGAGCTTGCGCGCGAGCAGGAACTCGACCTACCGCGACCCCTGCGCATGGTGGCGCCCGCCGACTGCACCTCGCAGGCCGCCTACATCGCCTACTTCGACGACGCGATCGCGGTGCTGCAGACCGAGGCAGCTCTGGAGCGGGCGACCCTCGAGCTGGCCGAAGACTCTGCCGCCGAGAACATCGACTACCTGGAGGTCCGGTGGGCGCCCAGGCTGCACACGCGCAGAGGCCTCACGATCCCGCAGGTGATCAGGGCGGTGCTCAAGGGCCTGGACGGGGCTCCGCTGCACGCGGTCGCGATCGTGTGCGCCATGCGGCAGCACTCTCCAGAAGATAATGTCGCGCTCGCGCGCGAGGCAGGTCGCTTCGCGGGGCGCGGCGTGGTCGGCTTCGATCTTGCCGGCGATGAGGTGCGCTTTCCGGCTGAGCCGCAGCGTCCCGCTTTCGAGGCCGCGCGGGCCGCAGGCTTGAGACTTACATGCCATGCCGGGGAGGCCGGCAAGCCGTCCAGCGTCGAGGAGGCGCTCGGCCTTGGGGTCGAAAGGATCGCGCACGGCGTGATCGGCGCCAGGGATCCGCGAATCGTCGAGCGCGTAAGGTCAGAAGGGGTGGTGTTGGACCTGTGCCCGACGGCAAACTGGAAGTGCAAGGCGGTGCCGAGTCTCGCCGAGCACCCCCTGCCGGGCCTGGTCCGTGCCGGCGTTCGATGCACCATCAGCACGGACTCGCGAACCGTGGCGGACACGAGCCTCAGCCGCGAATTCGAGCTGGCCGCCGCAATAGGACTGAGCGACGACGAGCTGAGAAGGTGCAACGAGACGGCGTACACGGCGCGGTTCGGGTAGGGGTGGGAAGCACTCCCACCCCAACCCAATCCGTCAGCCCTGACAGGAGATGCTGAATCGCGCCACGATGGCGGTCACGCTCCCGTCCGCATTGACCGTCACGTGAAGGGTGTCGGTGACCACCAGGTTGGGCGAAGGGCCCGCACTGATCAAGCCGAAGACATCGGTCGCCGTCTTCTCGGCGGGGAATGGCGGGCGGACGTTGGCTGTGAACCAGTCGCCGCCAACGCCGTGATAGGTGGCGCCGGTCGCTGAGCCAACACCGGTCACCTGGGAAACGTTGTCCATGAAGGCGATATGGAAGCCGCCGCTCCCGTCAGCCGTCTCGGTCACGAGCAGATGGATGGATCCGGTCACGGCGATGACGTCACCGGTGCATGGGTTGAAGACCGTTTGGCTGAGCGGAATCTGCACGTTCTGCACGACGGCCGCCGATGCCGAGGTCGGAACAAGCACGAGGGCCAACGCGAGCAACGCCGCTTGAAGCAATCTACGCATCTAGCGCTCCTCCAGAGAACACCCGCTTGACGGCGACCGCCGTCAACCTATCACTATTCGGTCGTTAAGTCCCGGTTCCGAAAAGGCGGTCGCCGAAGTCTCCAAGGCCCGGCACGATGTACGCGTGGTCGTTGAGC
>JBGQGS010000061.1:0-11765 GCA_041497555.1 Candidatus Dormibacteraceae bacterium
CCCGCAACCATGTCGACCCCGTCCTGCTCGACCACCTTCTTGGTCGCCGCCACCGCATCGGCGAGGGCGACCTGCTCGTCGGCGGTGACCATCGTGATCTTCCGGTTGCCCGCCTGGTTCCCGACCGAGTCGAAGTACATGTGCATCCCGTTGGTGATGCTGTTACCCAGCTCGGCGTAGACGCCCGAGTAGGGCAGAACGACGCCGAGCTTGAATTCCGGACCCGTGGGGCCAGTGGGACCGACCGCGGTGCTCCCTCCGCAGGCGGCAACGGCCGCCACGCCGGCGGCCGTGACCCCCAGCTTCAAGAAGCCGCGCCGGTCAAGCCTGTCCGCCAGCCTCCAGTTGAGATAGCGCTCGATCTCGTCCGACATGTCGCTCCCCCTTATCGAACCGGTATGCACCGAACCATACTCTGCGGGGGCCCATGCGATACTCGCCGGCCGTCTTTCCGCCTCCGCGTTTCCAGTGCCGCGGCTCCCTCCAACTGCTGGCTGGCGGAACCCGTCCACCTGGTGCGACGAATGACCCTCGCGATAGTCATCCCCTGGAGTGCCTTCTGGATGGTCGCGGGTTCTTACCGCGTCGCGTTCGCTTTCCGTGTCGCCACGCGGGTGGACCGTACTAACGACAGCGCCGTCGGTCTTCGCATTACTAGCGTGCGCATGACGCTGTAGTCGCGCTCCAGCTGCTTCCGCATCAGGTCCCGAGCTCGCCGAGCGTCACCCGATCGCATCATCGCCAGGAGCTCCGAGTGTTCCTTCAGCAGCGATCCCACGCTGGTGCTGTACGCAAGCATGTGCATGACTCGCTCGAGCTCGTCGAGCAGTCGAGTGATCGCCTGTTCGAGACGCCTGTTGCCGCCGATCCGTGCGATCTCCCGATGGAAGTCGGCATTGAGCTTGGTGATGAGCCGGCCGCGATCCTCGACGGCCGCGTCGATCCGCAACACGCCCTCTGCCAGCGTTTCGAGAATCGCCGCGTCGGTTTGGGTGAGTCTGCCTACCGCGAGCTCCGTGGCGAGAGGCTCGAGAGCGAGCCGCATTGCGAAGATCTCATCGAGGTCCGCGACGCTCACATTGGTGACCATATAGCCGACGCGCCTGCGCGGCCGGACGAATCCCAACGCTGCCAGCCGTTTCAACGCCTCACGTGCGGGAGCTCGGCTCACGGAATAGTCAGCAGCTACTGCTAGCTCCGTCAGCAGGGTGTCCGACTCCACGCGGTTCTCGACGATTTCGCGCTTGAGCTGCTCAAACACCGACTCGGCCAATGTGCGATCCGAGCGCCGATCCGTTTCGGTCCGAATCGCGGCTTGCTTCAGGTTCTCAACCTTGCCTCGTGGCCTGATGTGATTGGAATCGTGCGAGACATTAATAAAGGTAGAGGTGACGGTGCGGGGGGTGGAGGCGTTGCGCGTGCTGATCATATCAGTAGTAGGCTTAACGCGCGATGCAGATGACGGGTAGTCGGGCGCTGATGCAGGCCGCGGTCATCCGCGAGCATGGCGGCCCCGATCATCTCGCGGTCGAGGCCATCGAGCGACCTGAGCCGGGCGCTGGCGAAGCGCTCGTTCGGGTCGGCGCTTGCGCCCTCAATCACCTCGACATCTTTGTTCGGCGGGGCATGCCCGGCCTTCCGGTGCCCCTGCCGCACATCGGCGGCGGCGACATCGCGGGCTGGGTGGAAGCCCTCGGACCGAACGCTGCCGGGATCAAGATCGGAGCTCCCGTGTTGGTGGATCCCGTCATCCAAGGCGATGGCATGCTGGGCGAGACTCGGCGCGGAGGGTTGGCGGAGTACGTCACCGTGCCGGTCACCAATCTCTTGCCGATCCCGGACGAGAGCCGGATGGTCGAATTCTCATGTTTGCCTGTGGCTTACGGCACGGCGCGCCGGATGATCCTCACTCGAGCCAAGCTGGCGGCAGGCGAGACGCTGGTCGTGGTCGGAGCTAGCGGCGGCGTCGGAGTCGGCTGCGTCCAGCTCGGCAAGGCTGCGGGCGCCCGCGTGATCGCATGCACGAGCAGCGAGGCGAAGGCCGCAAGGCTGCGCGAGCTCGGCGCCGACGAGACGGTCGTCGCACCCGATGGGCAGTTTGGCAAGCAGGTATGGGCGCTGACCGGAAAAGTCGGCGCGGACGTGGTCGTCGACTACTCAGGCAAGGACACGTGGGGTCAATCCCTACGGTCCGTGCGTAAAGGCGGAAGGCTCGTGTGCTGTGGCGCCACCAGCGGCCACGAGGCGGTGATCGATCTCCGCTACCTGTGGGTGCGAGAGATCGACATTCGAGGCTCGGATGGGTGGTCGCGAGAAGACCTGGTCGAGCTCGTGCGGTTGGTCGACAGCGGGCGCTTGAAACCGGTGATTCACGGCGTCCTCCCGCTGTCCCGTGTCCGAGACGCGGTGGAAGAGCTGGAGGCGCGTCGCGCTTTCGGGAAGGTGGTCGTGGTCCCTGATGCAGTCCTCGACAAAGTGCCCACGGCGCTCATTCAAGGAGGGAAGTAGATGTTTGGAAGCAGGCTGAACGGGTTCAAAGCGTTGGCTGCGGCGATACTGCCGGCAGCCATGCTCGTGGCCGCGTGCGGAGGGGGAACCACCTCTTCCGGCGGCTCGCTCAACTTCACCATGACCATCGGTGACGTGGAGCCGTTCACGGGCGATCTCGGCGCGCTCGGCACCCCGGCCGACAAGGCCGTGACGCTCGCGGTCGATCAGTTGAACAAGGCATCCAAGGCCGCAGGCCTCAGCGTGACGTTCAAATTGGTCTCGGCCGACACGCAGACCGATCCCCAGGCGGCCCTTTCAGCAGCCCGCAAGGTCATCGACGAGGGCGCGACCTGCCTCACTGGGCCGGCGACGACCCCCGAATCGCTTGCCATCCTCAACGGGGTCACCAAGGCGCGAAAGATCACGATGCTGCCCTCGGCGACCGCCGCCAAACTACGCCTTACCGACGACGGCGGCACCATCTTCCGCACCGCGCCGCCCGACAACCTCCAGGCCCTCGCACTGGTCACTGCCGTACAAGCACAGTTGGGCTCGGCGCAGGACAAGACGGTCTCCATTGGCTACCAGAACTCGCCGTACGGCGAAGGCCTCGCGAACACGTTCAAGGACGCGTGGACCAAGCTGGGAGGAAAGATCCAGGGACCTGTCGGCTACGACCCCACTCAACCCAGCTACAACTCGGAGGCCGCGAAGATCCTGGCCAACAACCCGGACGCGTATGTCTTCGCAGACTTTCCGGACACGTTCGGCAAGGTGGCCGCGGCCCTGCTGCGGACCGGAAACTTCGACCCCACCAAGCTGTTCGTGTCAGATGCGTTGGCCGTGTCGCCGATTCCTTCGGCGATCCCCGCTGCCGCGCTGAACGGCGCGCACGCCACCAACGCCGGCTCTCCCCTCGGCACCCCGCAGGCCGCCGACTTCGACAAGCTTTACACGAGCGCACCCGGACCTGGTCGCTTCGCGCTAGATGCCAACAACTTCGACTCCGGCATCCTCTGCGGCCTGGCCGCGATCGCTGCCGGATCCAATGATCCGGCCGCCATCAACGCGCAGATGCGAAAGATCTCGGGACCCACCGGCCAGGCGTTCACCTACACGAAGCTCGGAGACGCCATGAAGGCGCTCAGAGCCGGCACCCAGATCCACTATATGGGCGTGTCGGGCGCCATCGACTTCGACGCCAAGGGCGACACCAGCACCGGCACGTTCGACCTGTCGACCTGGAAGAGCGGCCAGCTCGTGCTGGACCGCAAGATCGACACCAAGCCGTAACTCGCAAGGATCGAGCAGGGCGGGCGCCTCGATGCGCCCGCCCCGCCACCCGCCCTTCCTTCTTATGTTGACCACCGCCTCCAGTCTGGAAGCCACCCCATCGGAGACCGCTGGGCTGGGTCTATCTACCGGCGTGCGAGGCCTCGCGCTGCTGGGCGGCGCAGCGGTCGTGGTCCTGATCTTGATTGCGGTGAAGGGCTACCAGCCGGCCGCACAGGCCACCGCCAACGGGCTGGTCGCAGGGACCTACTTCGCTCTCGGCGCCGTCGGGCTCGCTTTGGTGTTTGGCGTCCTCCGGCTCGTGAACTTCGCGCATGGAGACTTCCTCACCTTTGGCGCCTACGCCGCTCTCCTCGCCAATGCGTTCTTCCGGCTTCCGATCATTGTTGCGACGGCCATCGCCATCGCGGCCACGGCCCTGCTCGGGACGATCCTGGAGCTGGCGATCTGGCGGCCCATGCGCGCCCGGCGGGCCGGCGGGTTACAGCTCCTCCTCATCGCGATCGGGCTCGCGTACGTGATCCGTAACGGGATTCAGATCGCGGCCGGGACCGAGCCGCGCAGCCTACAGGTGGACGTGACCAGCGCGGTGAGCTTCATGGGCGGCATCCGGCTCGGCACGACCGAGCTCACGGTTGTGCTGGTCGGCCTGGTGGTCCTCGTGCTGGTCGCCATCATGCTCAGCGTCAGCAGGCTGGGCAAGGAGATGCGAGCGCTCGCTGACAACGTGGGGCTGGCGGAGGTCGCCGGCGTTGACACCGGCCGGGTGATCATCGCCACCTGGCTTGTGGCTGGCGGACTGGCCGGGCTGGCGGGGGTGCTTGTCGCGGCCGCGGTCGGCGTGCTGACGCCGCAATTCGGCTTCCAGCTCCTGCTCAGCCTGTTCGCAGCGACGATCCTCGGTGGCATCGGCAACGCTTACGGCGCGCTTGCCGGTGGCCTTTTGCTCGGGCTGACCCAGGAATGGTCGACACTGTTCATCGATCCGCGCTGGAAGCTCGCGGTCGGATTCGCGATCTTGATCCTGACGCTGCTGATCAGGCCAAACGGGTTGCTCGGCAGGCCGGCGCTCAAATGACCTTGTACCTGATCGGCATCGCGCCCTTCGCCCACGCCGACTTCTGGCTCGGCGTCGGAATCGTGGCCGGGATCTACAGCATCTTCACCCTCGGCCTGCAGCTGAACGTTGGATTCACCGGCATCGTGAATCTCGGCCAGGCCGGATTCATGGCCATCGGGGCTTATGCCATGGCCATCCTCATCGTCACCTACGGGTGGTCTCCATGGCTGGCGCTGCCCGTGGCGACTCTGATCGCGATGCTGGCCGGGGTGATCGTGGCCATGCCCGCCGTGCGCTTGCGAGGCGACTACCTGGCGATCGTCACCATCGCCGCGGCCGAGATCGTTCAGAGCACCGCCCAAAACGCCATCTCGCTCACTGGAGGCAATAACGGGCTGCTCGGGTTCGACGCGGCTTGGCAGACGATCCAGGTCTGGTTGCTTGGCGCGCTGTCCACCATCGGGCTCGGCGACATGGACCAGATCCCTTTGTTCGCGGTGACGTGGATCACCTTCGCGGTGCTGCTTGCGATCCTCGTGACCTTGCAGCACACCCCGTGGGGCAGGGTGCTGCGCGCGATCCGCGAAGATGAGGATGCCGCTGAGGCGCTCGGCAAGAACGCCTACGCGTACAAAGTCCAGTCGCTGGCGCTTGCTGCGGGAATCGGTGCGATCGCCGGCTACCTGCTCGCGATCAACATCACGCTGATCTACCCGGGGACCTACTCCGCCGACTTCACGTTCATCGGCTTCGCCATCCTCGTACTGGGAGGACTGGGCAGCTACAGCGGGGTTGCGCTGGGTTCCGTGCTGCTTTGGTTCGTCCTTGAGGGGGCACGATTTCTCGACCTGCCGCTGTCGGCGGACAAGGTGGCTGCCCTGCGTCTTTTGATCGTCGGGTTGGTGCTCATCCTGGTCATGGCGCTGAGGCCGCAGGGGATTCTCGGCAAGCGCGAGGAGATGGTGCTCCGTGGCTGACGGCATAGCGGCGAGACATGAACAGGGTCATGAAGATCTGATCTTCGCCGTGCGCGACCTGGTCAAGGGCTTTGGCGGCCTGATGGCGGTGGACGGGGCCACATTCGAGGTGAGTAGGGGATCTATCACCGCGCTGATCGGGCCCAATGGCGCCGGCAAGACTACGCTCTTCAACCTCGCGACCGGTTTCATCAAGCCGGACCGCGGCGCGGTCGAGTTCGAGGGCCAATCGGTCTTCGGCCGGCCGCCGCACGCGGTGGCGCGAAGGGGCATTGGGCGCACCTTCCAGATCACCAAGGCGCTGGCCGCGATGACGGTCCTGGACAACATGATGCTGGCCGCTCCTGACCAGCCCGCCGAGCGGCTTTTGGGCCTGCTGATCCATCCCCTCAGCTGGCGCCGTCAAGAGCGGTCGATTCGTGAGCGTTCGATGGAGCTGCTGGAACGCTTCCGGCTCGCCCCGCTCGCCAATTCATACGCCGGCACGTTGTCAGGCGGCCAGCGGAAGCTGCTCGAGTTCGCGCGCCTCCTGATGGCGAAGCCCCGCATGGTGTTGCTCGACGAGCCGTTGGCCGGGGTGAACCCGGTCCTCGGCCAGCAGATTCTCGCCCACGTCCACGAATTGCGGTCCGAACAGGGCATCACCTTCCTTTTCATCGAGCACGACATGGAAGTCGTGATGAACAATGCCGACCGCGTCATCGTCATGGCCTTTGGCCGCGTCATCGCCAGTGGCCTGCCGTCGGAGGTGCGAAACGACCAGCGCGTGATCGACGCGTATTTGGGAGCTCATGCGGAGGACGTCGCATGAGCACTGACGGCGCGCTGCTCGAGGTCAGCGGTCTCATCGCTGGGTATGTCCCCGAGGTGAACATCCTGAGCGGGATCGACCTGACGCTGCGGCGTGGTGAGATCGTGACCGTGGTCGGTCCGAACGGGGCCGGCAAGTCGACGCTGCTCAAAGTGATGTTCGGCCTGCTGCGGCCTCGTCAGGGCTCCGTTCGTTTCAAGGGCGATCGCATCGACGCCTTACAGCCGCATCAGGTGGCGCGGCGGGGCATGGGCTACGTGCCCCAGCTGGAAAACGTATTCCCGTCTCTCACCGTGGAGGAGAATCTGGACATCCCGGCCCGGGGAATCGGGCGCGCTGAACAGCGCCGCCGCTTGGACGCCCTCTACGAGCTGTTCCCGCCTCTGCGGCCGGCCCGCCGCCGTCCCGCCGGCCTGCTGTCGGGCGGCCAACGACAGATGGTGGCGATGGCCCGGGCGCTGGTTCCAGAGCCCGAGCTCCTGCTGCTGGACGAACCATCCGCGGGCCTGGCGCCGGAGTACGTTGAGCTCGTCTTCAAGAAGATCCTCGAGATCCGCAAGTCGGGTGTCACGATCCTGATCGTGGAGCAGAACGCGCGCCGAGCCCTAGCCCTCTCCGATCGCGGTTACGTGCTCGAATTGGGCCGCAACCGGTTCGAGGGGCCGGGCCCGGAGCTCCTCAAGAACGAAACCGTCATCGAGCTCTATTTGGGGCGACAGAAAACTGGAGTGAATCCGTGATCGAGTTGCAGCAAAGCGTGGACTGGAGCACCGAACTCAGCTCCCGACGGCTGAAAGTCCGGCAGCTGCTTGACGGCGCTGGCTGTGACGTCGGCCTGGTGTTCGGCTGCGACGGCCACGCTCAACATTTCCGCTATCTGACCAACTTCGTCCCCGTCCTCGGCGATTGCTGGCTATTGGCAGCGGGCGATTTGAGCTGCTTCCTCACCTTCCAATGGCAGATCGTGGAGGCGGTCGGGCGCTCGGGGATCGAGAAGTGGGACGCGGCTTTCGACCCGGTTCCGTTGGTGGTCGACGCCTTGAAGAAGGCTCGGCCCAAGCGCGTCGGAGTGGCAGGCATGGAGCGCATGCCGGTCCCGGCTTGGAGGGCGCTCGTCGAGGGTTTGCCGGGAACCGAGCTCGTCGATGTGAGCGCGAGCCTCGCCATGCTCAGGCGGCGAAAGAGTCCCCTCGAGGTCGACCGGCTGCGGGCAGCGGCCCGGCTCACCGACGCCATGCTCGACGCGGCTCGAACGCGGACACGCGAAGGCGTCTCGGAGAGCGAACTCGCCGCCCAGCTTTCGATGATCCCGTTCGTATCCGGCGGCCGCTGCGCCTTCGAAACGACCGTCGTCAGTGGAACAGAGCAGCCGGTCCCTATCCGCATGCCCACCACCCGGCGAATCGAGCGCGGTGACACCGTGATGATCGATCTCGGCGCCGAGGTCGACGGCTACCAGGCCGACGCGACGCGCACCTTCGTGGTGGGGCCACCAAGCGCGGTCCAGCGAAAGGCGTGGTCGGTCGTGTTGGCGGCCTACGAAGCTGCGGTCGAGCTGGCGCGGCCGGGAGTGCCGTGCCGCCACCTCCATATGGCCGCCGCCAAGGTGATCGAGGCCGCGGGCTACCAGGTGGCGCACCGCATCGGCCACGGCATCGGCCTGGCGACCTCCTACGAGTGGCCGAGCCTAGACACTGAAGAGAGTCCGCTCGAGCCCGGCGTGACCATCTGCATCGAGCCAGGCGTGTACACACCAGGCGCGGGCAACATGAAACTCGAGGACGACGTCCTCATCACCGACACCGGCTGCGAGATGCTCACCAGGTCTGATCGCGGCCTGGAGCTGCGGGCATGAACGAGCAGCGCCGTCCGTGGCTTCGCGCCTCCAACTTCGGTGAGGTGTGCGCAGAAACCTTGCGCGGCGACCCCGACCGGCTGGCCATGTTTGCCGACGGTCGCGAGTTCACTTACGCGCAGTTGGATGAGCGCGCTCGGCGCTTTGCGGGTCTGCTGCCTTCGATGGGCGTCGGTCCAGGCGACACGGTGGCGCTCGCCACCGGAAATGACTGGCGGTTCATCGAATGCCTGCTCGGCACGCTGATGGCCGGTGCCGTGGCGCTGCTGGTCAACATCAAGCTGAGCCGCGAGACGCTGGCTTACATCTCCGGCCACAGCGAGGCCAAGCTGATCGTCGCCGACGCGACGCTCGGCGACAGGGTCGAAGCCATGACTGGAGGATCGGCGGTGCTGAAGGCCACGCTCGCCATCGGCGATGGGCTGGATGCTCTCGACTACGACGACGCGCTCGCCTCGGCCCGACCGCTTGAGCACGTGCGCCCAGCAGATCCGGATAGTCTCGCTCTGCTGATGTACACGTCCGGGTCTACGGGCAGGCCTAAGGGATGCATGCTCAGTCACAGCAACACGTGGTGGCAAGCGCGTTCCAGCGCTCGGTGCATGCTGCTCGACCGCAGCGACACAGGCCTGGTCATGGGGCCGCTGTATCACGCCAACGCGCTGTGGGCGATCCTGCTGCCGATGCTCTTCGTGGGCGGAGGCTTCGCGATCCTCAGGCAGTTCGAACGGCGAAGCGTGCTCGAGGCGATGCAGCAGCACCGGATCACGTACACGTCCGGGACGCCCTCCATGTACTCGCTCCTGCTCGCTGATCCCGAGATCGACCGCTTCGACGTATCGTCGATCCAGCTCCTGCAGTGCGGGTCGGCCCCCGTCCCGGGGGAGCTGATGGCGCGCATCAGGTCTCGATTCCAGTGCGACGTGGTGGAGACGTACGGCCTCACCGAGGCCGGGGCCAACGTGCTCACGCCGCGCTGGGGGATCAAGAAGCTCGGAAGCACGGGACTCCCTGTGCCAGATGTCGAGATCAAGATCACCGCACCCGATGATCCCAACCGTGAATGTGGTCCCGGCGAGATCGGCGAGCTGTGGTCGCGCTCGCCGGCCAACGCGCTGGGATACCTGCACGAGCCCGGGCTTACGGCTGAACGCTTTTGGCCGGGCGGATGGATGCGCACCGGCGACCTCATGCGACGCGACGAGCAGGGTTACTGCTACTTCTGCGGGCGCACGGACGACATGATCAGCGTCGGCGGCGAAAACGTGTATCCGAAGGAGGTAGAGACAATCGTGCTGTCCCATCCGGCGGTCGCGGACGTGGCGGTCGTCCCGGCGGCTCACTCCGGCAAGGGCCAGGCACCGGTCGCGTTCGTGGTGCTAAAGGCAGGCGCGCGAGCCACCGAAGAAGACATCAAGCAGCACTTCCTGGAGAACGGCCCCGCTTACGCCCATCCGCGGCGAGTCTTCTTCACGGATGCGCTGCCCATGTCGACCACCAACAAGCTTGACCGTACTGCCCTGAAAAGCCGCGCCTCCGAGTTGCTGCCTCGCGGCCTGGAGTCGAAGCGGTGACGGCTTCGGACGTTCCCGCCGGTCCGGCCATGGCGCGGGAGGAAGCGGAACGGCTGTTGGGCATGTGCGCAATCCACAAGGACCTGGGCCTCGAGCTGGCGGAATGGGAGCATGGACGCGTTCGTTTCGCCTTCCGCCCGCCGGCCTCCGTCCGATCGGGGGAAGGAGGCGTGGTCCACGGCGGCGCTCTCGCGACCGCCCTCGACACGGCCGCATGCTTCGCCGTCATCGCCGCGGTCGGTATGGATTGCTCCACGGTCGACCTGCGCACGGACTTTTTGCGGCCGGCTAGCGCGGCCGAGCTGTCCGTGACCGGCACCTTACTGCGCGCTGGCCGCCGATTCGGCTGGGCCGATGCCGCCGTGACGGCGCCCGATGGCAAGGTCGTGGCGACGGCGCGCGGCACGTTCACCTGGTGATTCGATGGAGGACACGATGGCCACAGCGAAGGACCTGAACGCATTGATGGAGTTGCTCGATTCGGGCAGCGTGCCGCCGGTGGAGGTGGATGGGCAGCCGATTCTTTGCGTCAGCGTCTACGAAACCGCTCGATCGCAGGCGGAGATGTACCTGCTCCGGCCCGGCCAGCGGATCCCTCCTCACAAGCACTCCGCGATCGACGACGTCTTCGTTGGGATGCGCGGCCGAGGCCGGATCCGGACCTGGGACGCGGCCGGCAAACCCGTCGACCACACGATCGATGCTGGCTCCGTACTGGTCGTCGAGCCGGGAAACCCACACGAGGTCTCGTGCGCCGGAGACGAGTTCTGCTACGTGCTCACGCAAAGCCCCAAAGACGAGTACGACAGCGTGAGCTACGCGGCGTCGGATCGCTGACGTGAGCTCGCACACCCCGGCCCGCGAAGGGCATCTGGACTTTCGAGCGCATCAGATCTGGTTCCAGGTGGTCGGCGAGGATATGCCGCGGCGGTTCCCGCTGCTGACCTTGCATGGTGGGCCCGGCGCTGCCCATGACTGCATCGAGCCGCTCGGCGAGCTGGCAGCCCAGGGCCGGCGCGTCATCTTCTACGACCAGCTCGGATGCGGGCGATCAGACAAGCCCCACGACGCCTCGCTCTGGACGATCGAGCTCTTCCTCGATGAGCTCGACGCCGTTCGTTCGGCACTCCGGCTGGAGCGCTTCCACCTCTTTGGCCTGTCGTGGGGCGGCATGCTGGCGATGGAGTACGCCCTGCGCCGCCCAGCCGGCCTCATGAGTCTCGTCCTGGCCAGCGCGCCTTCCAGCATGAGACGGTGGACTGCGGAGGCGGATCGCCTTCGGCGCTTGCTGCCGGCTACGGTGCAGGAGACGCTTGTACGCAACGAGCGCGACGGTTCAACCGATAGCCTGGAATACCAGCAGGCGATGCTCGTCTTTTACGAGCGGCACGTGTGTCGGCGGAAGCCCTGGCCCGACCCCGTGCGCCGTTCGATCGACCAGCTAATGGCCAATCCAGAGGTCTACCTCACCATGAACGGCCCGAGCGAGTTTCACGTCACGGGGACGCTGCGCGACTGGAGCGTGTTCGAGCGGCTGGGCGAGATCCGAGTCCCGACGCTGGTGACCTGCGGCCGGTACGACGAGTGCACGCCCGAGATGTCGGCCGAGACCGCCGGCGCGATCCCCGGCGCGGAGCTGGCCGTGTTCGAGGAGAGCGCGCACTTCGCACAAGCCGAAGAGCCGGAGCGCTACCGGCAGGTGGTC
>JBGQGS010000062.1:0-11672 GCA_041497555.1 Candidatus Dormibacteraceae bacterium
AACGCAATGTTCGAGGTCGAGCTCGAGGGCGGGCACAAGCTGATCGCGTACGCGGCGGGACGGATGCGCCGCTATTTCATCCGGATCACGCCGGGCGATCGCATCCGGGTCGAGCTCTCGCCTTACGACCTCACCCGCGGCCGCATCGTTTATCGGTACCGCGAGTAAGAGGCGTGCCGGGCGTTCTCGAAGCTCTAGGGTCGGCGCGAGTCTTCGACCTCGAACAGCTTCGGTACGCCGGCGCTCCATCGCACCCGGCTCACCAGCCCGGCTTCAACTATTTCCTGCACCGCCACCACGCGCCCGGTGCAGCGGAGGCGCGTACCGGCGCCTCTGGCATCGTCGTCATGCCCGAGCACTCGGGCACTCACATCGATGCGCTGGCGCACCAGGCCGAGAACCTGACGCTGCATGGGGGCGTGCGTGTCGACAGCGGCGTCCAGACCTCAGTCGGGTTTCGCGTCCTCGGCATCGAGACCATGGCGCCGCTGGTGGCTCGAGGAGTGCTGCTCGACGTGGCCGGAGACACGCGCCTCCCAGTCGACCACTCGATCACCGTCGAGGAGCTCGAGCGGGCCGCCGCCGGCGCCGGCGTGGAGGTTCGGGCGGGCGACGTGGTGCTCGTGCGGACTGGCTACGGAGCGCTGTGGTCGGATCCCGCCGCATACCTGCGCGGGGCCGGTGTAAGCGCCGACGGCTCGCGGTGGCTCATCGATAAGGGGGTGAATGCGGTGGGCGCCGACAACATGGCATGGGACGTGATAGGCCCCACGGACCCGGAGCTGGGCGTGACGCTGCCCGGCCACGTCCTGCTGCTGGTTCGAGCCGGGATCCCGATCATCGAGAACCTGAACCTCGAGGAGCTGGCCGCGGCCGGGGTGCACGAGTTCGGGTTCGTCTGCCTTCCGCTCAAGATGCGCGGCGCGACAGGCTCGCCCGTTCGCCCGATCGCCATCGCATAGAGCGACCACACGCGGAGCGCCCCGAGGAGAGGGAACCGGGCGTGGTTCCCTCTCCTAAGGACTTTAGCGCCGGCCTGCGGTCTGGAAGCAGTCCAAGCAGTACACCGGCCTCGCGCCCGTCGGCACGAACGGCACCTGGGTTTGCTTTCCGCAGTTCGAGCAGATCACGTCGTGCATGACGCGCGACCGCCCGTTGCCCTCAGTCGTTCTGCGGGCCGCCCGGCACTCCGGGCAACGCCGCGGTTCGTTCTGGAGCCCGCGCGACTGGTAGAACTCCTGCTCCCCAGCCGTGAACAGAAACTCTCGCCCGCAGTCGCGACACGTCAAGGTCCGATCCACGAAACTCACCGTCTGGCCTCCCCTAGTTTCTCGCTCAGAGGCCCGGACGGAAATGGCCGGTCTACCCCTCCAGCGTTCCGGTGGCGATTCTAGCGTGCTTGGCGCGAGTTTGGAGAAGGGGGTTTGGTGCCCTGGGAGGCTAGGCCGTCACCGGCGCCGCCTCGCGTTCCTCTTCGTCCACGATCACGGGAGCTTCGTCCAGAGCCATGCCGGCCTGCGTCCCGGTCAGCGGGACCTCCTTGAGGAACACCGTCGAAACGAGTGCGATGACCAGGATCAGGCCGGCGAACACGTAAATGTCGTGCAGGGTGTCCGACAGCGCCAGTCGAATGGCGTGTACGAAGGCGGACGGAAGCTTGGCGAGCAGCGTCGGGTCGAGGATCGAGTTCGCGCTGCCGCCCTTGGGCAGGTTGTTGACCACCTGCGGCGGCAGGTTGAGACTGGCCACGCGCGTGTTGAGGTAGTCGGGCAGCCGGTTGGCCAGGACCGCGCCCAGGATGGCGCTGCCCACCGTGCCGCCCAGGTTGCGCCAGAACTGGATCTGGCTCGAGGCGACGCCCAGGTACTCGCGGGGCAGCGCCGTCTGCACCGCGGTCAGGTAGAGAGGGAAGGTCGTGCCGATGCCAAGACCGACCACGATCAGGGCAGCGACGACGTGCCACTCAGGTGAGGATGGCGTGATCTGCGAGAGCAGCCACATGCCGAAGATCATCACGGCCACGCCGACGGTGCCCAGGAAGCGGTAGTACTTGATCCGCCGCATCAGAAAACCGGTCAGCGTGCTCGCTCCGATCAGGCCGAACATCATCGGGGTGATCAGTGCACCGGAGTTGGTGGCGCTGATTCCGAGCACGCCTTGAAACACGAGTGGTGTGAACAGGATCGAGCCGAACATGCCGAAGGCCGTCAGGAATCCGACCAGCATGCTCACGCTGAACGTCGGGTTCTTGAACAGGTGGAGTGGCACGATCGGGTGCTCGACACGAGATTCGATCGCGACGAACGCCCCGAGCATCACGGCAGCAAGGGCGAGGAGACCCATGACCTGGGGCGAGGTCCACGCGTGGTCGCGCGTGATCGTGAGCGCGATGAGCAGCGGGACTACGCCTGCCGCCAGCGTCGCCGCGCCCCAGAAGTCGATGTTGCGCCACGACGCTTTGGATCGGACGTAAGGGAGACCCGCGATCACAACCGCCACCGCGATGATCCCGACCGGGATGTTCACCTCGAACACCCAGCGCCAGCTCCAGTGGTCGGTGATGAACCCGCCGGCCGTCGGGCCGACGATCGAGCTCAGACCGAACACGCCGCCGAACAGGCCCTGTGCCCGGCCTCGCTGGCTGGGCGGGAAGAGGTCTCCGATGACGGTGAAGACAGTCGCGAACAGAACCCCGCCGAAGATGCCCTGGATGCCGCGGAAGACGATGAGCTGCGTCATGTCCTGGGCGAGGCCGCAGAACGCGGACGCGATCACGAAGCCGATCATCCCGGCGAGCATGAACGGCTTCCGGCCGAACAGGTCGCCGAGCTTGCCCGCGATCGGGGTCATCGTGGTCGAGGTCACCAGGTAGGCGGTCGTCACCCAGGCCAGCCGGTCGAGCCCGTTCAGCTCGGCCACGATCCGCGGGATGGCCGTTCCCACGATAGTCTGGTCGAGCGCGGCCAGGAGCAAGGCCAGCATCGTGCCGGCGGTCGCCAGGATCACGCGCCTGCGAGAGAGCCCTTGAGTCACTTGCCGAGCTCCTTCCTGGCGTTCTCAACCAGCTTCAGGCACAGGTGTCGCAGCTGCTCCAGGTCGTCCTTGCTCAGGCCGCCGGCGATTTCGTGCTCGTGGTCGAGGCCTTCCTTCCAGATCGACTCGATCCGAACGCGGCCGCCCTCGGTCAGGCGCGCTCGCACGGAGCGCCGATCGTCGGGGTCGGGGACACGCTCGACGAGGCCGTCACGCTCGAGGTGGTCGACGAGGCCGGTGATGTTGCGCGGCGTGGAGTCAAGGTCCGCGGCGAGATCACCGAGCGGGGTGGACCCACACCGGTAGAGGCGGAACAGCACACCGAGCCGGCCCTCGCTGAGGCCGTGCTTGTCGGCCCAGCGTTCCTGGACATGGTGCAAGGCGCGGCCGGCGATCCGAAGCGCGGCCATGGCCTCGACGACGCTCATGTCGACCTGCAGCGGCTGGAACAGCTCGCGCATCCGGAGGCTGTACAGCCGGCCGTTCTCGTCCAGAGCGAGCTCGTGGACCAGCTTGGACTCGGTTACCTGGGCAAATTCAGCTTCCTTCATATTGAATGACTTCATTATTACCACATACAGGTTTCCGACCCAGGTTATTCTCGTCCGATGTTCGTCGCCGCGGGCCCGACCGCCGCCCGCTTCTGCGAGTGGGTCGAGCGGCTTGGCGAGTCGGCCCTCGTGCTGGACGAAACCGGAAGGGGTTTGGGGGAGGGGGTCGGTCTTCTCCATCTCGAAGGGCACGCCCTGCTCATGGCGCCAGACGGAGCTTTGGTGCGTACGAGCCTGGATGCCGCCCGCAGGCAGGGCGCGCTGATCTCGATCGACCTCGGCCCCGCGGACTGGATCCGGGCCCACGGCTCATCGCGGACCGCCTACCAGCTGGCGACGATCCGGCCCGACATCCTCTTTGCCGGCCGAGCGTCCGCCGCCGAGCTTGCCGCGCCGCTCGAAGGAATCGCATCGGTGCCCGTGGTGACCTTCGGCTCAGAAGGCTGCTCCGTGTATGGCCGACGGCTTGTTGCCCCGAGGGGCAGTGAGCTCGACGAAGTCGCGCTGGCGGCGGCGTTCTGCGTCGCTTACTTCGAAGGTGCGGCGCCGGTCGAGGCCGCCGGCCGGGCGGTGCTGGTGGCCGCCATGAAGCTGGCGCCTTGATCGTCGACGCTCACCTGGACATCGGATGGAACGCCATCGCGCACGGGCGCGGCTTTGTCGCGCCGACAGCGCCCGGCTACCTGGTCAGCCGCTCTTCCCTCATCGCGGCCGGGATCGGCCTCGTCTTTGCGACGCTCTACACGGCCCCGGCCAAGGCGGGCCGAGCGATGCGCACGCGCTTTGTCTACGAGAACGCGCACGAGGCGCACATCATGGCCACGGCGCAGGTCAACTACTACCGAAGCTGCGGCCTCCAGTTGATCAGCGACAAAGCTGAGCTCGAGTCCTACGCGGGCGGCTGGAGGAAAGGACGACTGGCCGCCGTGCTGCTGATGGAGGGGGCGGACCCGGTGGAGCATCCGTCACAGCTCGGCGCCTGGACAGGCATGGGCGTGCGCATCATCGGGCCCGCCTGGGGCGCGACGCGATACAGCGGCGGCACTGGCGCGCCAGGCGGCCTGACCGAGCTTGGCGTCCAGCTGTTGAAGGCGATGCGCCGCAAACGTGTGATCCTCGACCTGAGTCACATGGCAGACCAGGCGGTCGCCGACGCATTTGCCATGTGGCGCGGACCGATCATGGCGTCGCACAGCAACGCTCGGGCTCTCGTGCCGGGCGACCGGCAGATCACGGACGCGACCGCGCAGGAGGTGGCGCGTCGCGATGGCATGCTCGGCGTGAGCTTCTATCAGCACCACCTGCGATCGTCGGGTCGCGCGACGCTGGATGACGTCGTCCGGCACGTGCTGCACCTGGCGCGAGCCGCCGGCGGTCCCGAGCGAATGGGCCTCGGCACCGACCTGGACGGCGGATTCGATTCGAGGTATGCGCCCGTGAGCAACCTGGCCGAGCTGAAGGAGATTGGCGCGCGTCTACGCCGCCACTTCAACCGCGCCCAGGTCGATGGGGTGATGGGCGGCAACTGGATCGAGTTCCTGGGTCGTTCCCTCCCGGACTAATCACCTCCCCCTCGCGTGGGAGGTCCGGCCGCTTGCGACCGGGGTGGGGGGCGCCGGGTGGGGCGGTGCGGCTGGCTAAATCATGTCGACCAGTTTCTTCGCGCTCATGAACGCGAAGCCCATCCCGTGGCCGTTGAAACCTGCGCACAGGTACACGTTTGGCATGCCGTCCACCGGTCCGACCAACGGCAGGCCCGTCTCGGTGAAACCCATGATCCCGGCCCAGCGGTGGGTGACCTGCGCTTCTGTTGTCATCGCGGTCAGCTTGCCGTCGAGGTGCTCCTGGATCTGCGCTGTCGGCTCGTCGTCGCTACTGAGCTCAGCGGCCATCGCGGTGTCGCGCCAGCCGCCGATGAGCACCTCGCCGCCTGGCAGCTGCCGCCAGTAGCGATATCCGAAGTGGGAGTACGTTGGCATGTCGCAAACAGACGAGGACACCGGAGCCGAGGCGAGCATCTGCGCCCGGGTCGGCTGAATCTTCACCTGCGGCAAGAGGTCCGGCGTGTAAGCGTTGGTGGCGAGGATGACGACGCCGGCGCGGCACTCCTGTTGGCCTGCGCGCACGGTCACCTCGCCACGTCCCGGTTCGATCGCCGTGACCTCGACGCCTTCGCGGATCGCACCCTGTTTTGCCCGCCGCGCGAGCGCGCCCACCATCGCCGCTGGGTTGACCTCGCCGTCGCGTGGATTCAGCAGGCGCTGCCCATCCCAGCGCGCCTCGAAGCCGTCTTCGCGCAGGAGCTGCTCGGACTCTTCCAGCCGCGCACCTTCCTCATCGCCGGAGGCCAGCGTCGCGCTGCCGAGACGGCGGTGACCCACGTCGTCACGTTCGGCCGCCTCGAGCATCCGATCGTGGTTCTCGTCGGTGATGTGCCACACCTCACGCGCTTTCTCGCGTCCGAAGATGCGCACCGCCTCTGCATAGCAGTCCGCCACGCCGGCGAGGAGGAATCCTGCGTTGCGCCCGCTTGCGCCGGCGGCAAGATGTTTGCGCTCGACCAGGACGGCGGTGAAGCGACGCTTGGCGAGATGGTGAACCAGGCTCGTACCCGCGATCCCGCCACCGATGACGAGGACGTCGGCGCGGTCGGGGAGCTGCCCTGGATAACGCTCGGCGGGAGGTTTCCAGAAAGGGGGGTTCAATGCGGTCAATTCTCGCGTCCAAATAGAATCGTCTGCGGAGTGGAGTTCGAGAGCTACGACGTCCTGGTGATCGGCGGAGGGCTCGCCGGCCTCAGGGCAGCGATAGCCGCGGTGGAGGCGAATCCCAGGGTCAAGGTCGGGATGGTCTCCAAGGTCTACCCGATGCGAAGCCACACCGTGTCCGCGGAAGGCGGAGCCGCCGCCGTGATGCGGCCTGAGGACTCATACGAGACGCACGCCTACGACACCATCAAGGGCTCGGACTACCTGGCCGACCAGGACGTGGTCGAGGCCTTCGTGCGCGAGGCGCCGGTCGAGGTGATCCAGATGGAACATTGGGGATGCCCATGGAGCCGAGACCCGGACGGCAGGATCTCGGTCCGGCCATTCGGCGGCATGACGACCTGGCGCACCTGCTTCGCCGCCGACAAGAGCGGCTTCCACATGCTCCACACGGTCTTCCAGACCTCGCTCAAGTACCCCCAGATCCACCGTCATGACGAGGCATTCGTGACCAAGCTGCTGGTCGAGGACGGTCGCTGCGTGGGTGTGGTCGCCCTCGACATGCGGAGTGGGCGGTTCGATGCCATCACGGCGAAGGCGGTGGTCCTCGCCACGGGCGGCCTCGGCCGCGTCTATGCGTTCACGACCAACGGCAACATCTGCACCGGCGACGGCATGGCGCTCGCCTATCGCGCCGGCGTCGGCCTGAAGGACATGGAGATGGTCCAGTTCCATCCGACCGGGCTGCCGTTCACCGGCATCCTCATCACCGAGGCGGTGCGGGGAGAGGGAGGCTACCTCACCAACAGCGAAGGTGAGCGATTCCTCAAGCGTTACGTGCCGAACAAGATGGAGCTCGGCCCGCGCGACATCATCTCTCGGGCGATGACCACCGAGTTCGAGGAGGGCCGCGGCTTCGAGGGCCCGCATGGCAAGTACATGAACCTCGACGTTCGCCACCTCGGGGAAGAGGTGATCGACCGCAAGCTGCCGTTCATGCGCGAGCTTGGCCGTGAGTTCGTCGGCATCGACATCGTGACCGAGCCCATCCCCGTGCGGCCCGTGATGCACTACATGATGGGCGGGGTGGACGCGGATATCTCGGGCGCGACCCCGATCCCCGGTCTTTATGCCGCCGGCGAGTGCGCCAACGTCGGCCTCAACGGCGGCAATCGCCTGGGCTCGAACTCGCTTTCCGAATGCCTCGTGTTCGGCGCCGCCGCCGGGCGAGCGGCCGCCCACTATGCGAGCTCTGCCAAACCGGTGACGGCGAATCCGGTCGACGCGATGCTCTGGGACGAAGCGCGCCGCATCGAGGCTGGTTACCTCGAGAAGACGGGAGGCGACGAGAGCATCGGGACGATTCGCGAAGAGATGCAGCGCGAGATGGACGCCGGCGCAGGCGTGTTCCGCACCAAAGAGGGACTCGAGAAGCTGATCGAGCAGCTGGGCGGTCTGCGCGAGCGCTTCGACCACATCAAGATCGAGGATTCGAGCCGCACGTTCAACACGGAGCTCACCGCGGCCCTGGAGCTCGACTTCATGCTCGAGATCTCGCAGGCGATCGCGTGCTCGGCGCTTGCGCGCGACGAGTCGCGCGGCGCCCATGCCCGCCGCGACTTCCCGGAGCGGGATGACGAGAAGTACCTGAAGCACACGATCGCGTTCAAACGCGAGAGCGCGCGCCCGCGTTTGGAATACCGAGACGTCCACATCACGAACTTCAAGCCGCAGGCTCGCACCTACTAAGGGAGATTCAGTTGGCTGAGAAGCGGATCACCATCCAGGCGACGCGGTTCGATCCCGAGAAGGACTCGGTGCCCCGCCTGCAGTCATACGACATCCCATTCAGCGACGAAAGCATGGTGGTCCTTGATGGGCTGAACTACATCAAGGCGCATGTCGACGGCAGCCTCAGCTATCGTTGGTCTTGCCGGATGGGCATTTGCGGCAGCTGCGGGATGATGGTGAACGGCACCCCGAAGCTGACGTGCAACGCGTTCCTGCGGGATTACTGGCCGCGGCCCGTGATCGTCGAGCCGCTCAGCAACTTCCCGATCATCCGCGACCTGGTCATCGACATGGACGGCTTCATGCGCAAGCTGAAGTCCATCAAGCCGTGGATCATCCGCAAACAGGAGATCCCGCTTGCGGCCGGCGAGCACAAGCAGGTGACTGAACAGATCGATGAGTTCAAACAGTTCAGCCAGTGCATCAACTGCATGCTGTGTTATGCGGCGTGTCCCGTCTACGGCCTGAACGACGAGTTCCTCGGACCGGCGGCGATCGCGCTCGCGCGTCGCTACAACCTCGACTCGCGCGACCAGGGGCTCAAGGAGCGGCTGCCCTTGATCGCCAATTCGGAAGGCATCTGGGAATGCAGCTTCGTCGGCGAATGCTCGGTCGTCTGCCCGAAGGGGGTCGATCCGGCGAAAGCGATCCAGCAGACCAAGCTGGACACGACCATGCGCTTCGTCCTGCCGTACGGAAACCGCGAGTGAGCGCAGCAGAGATCGAGACTCCAGCCCACAGCGCCACGCGCACCTACCGGGCCCCGATGGGCGCCACGTGGTGGACGCGCAAGGGCCACTACTTCTGGTACGTCGTTCGCGAGTTCACCGCGGTGCCCCTCGCTTTGTGGCTGCTGTGGTTCCTGGTCGAGATCAAGCGGGCGGGGGCCGGCGCGGTGGGGTACGCACCACACAGCTCGACCCCATTCGTCATCTTCAGCGTGATCTGCCTCTTGTTCGCGCTGTATCACAGCGTCACGTTTCTCAGCCTGGCCGGGGTGATCATCCACCCAAGGGTCATGGGCCGGCCAGTCCCGCCGCGGCTCATCGTTCTCGTGATGTTCGGCCAGTGGGCTGTTGCCTCGATCGTCATCGCTGCGGTGCTGATCGGGTTCGGGCGATGAGCACAAATCACCTCCCCGCCCGCCAGGGAGGTCGGCGCGAAGCGCCGGGTGGGGAGGTCGAGCCCAGCAAGCCTGCCCTCGCACACCTCTTCTGGTGGTTCATGTTCTCGCAGGGCGGCGTGCTGGCCGCGCTCCTGCTCCCCGTGCACATCCTGGTCCAGGGGATTCTCGGGCCGCTCGGAATCGTCCCCGTCGTCGACCGCCACTACGACACGTGGGTCAGCGTTCTGGGCAACCCGATCGTGAAGTTGTACCTCCTGGTGCTCATCGCGGTCCCGTTCTTCCACTTCGCCCATCGCCTGCGCTACCTGCTCGTCGACTTTGGCGTGCCGGCGGCCAAGAGCGTTCCGGCGCAGGTGATCTTCTACGGCGGAGCCGTGGCGGTCACGCTGGTCACGGCCTGGGTGCTCTTGACGACGGCCCCGATTTCGCTTGGCTGATGTTCACGGTCGAAGCGTTCCCCGCGCCCGATCTGGGGAACGCGTGCTTCCTCGTCGCAGGGCCTAGCGCTTGCGCGCGCGCCAGATCTCTTCCGCCGGCCAGCGCTTCGCCCACTCCACGGGCACCCACTTGTAGTACGGATGGTCCACCGCATCGACAGGCGCGAATAGCTCGCGGTAGTCAACGACGTCGAAGCCGGTCTTACGCAGGAGCTGAAACAGGTCGGATCCGCTGATGTGGAAGTCGGTCGACGGCCCGTCCTCGTCCGTCCAGTCAAAGCGATGCATGCCCTTCTGCGGCCGGACCAGGTGTTCAGCCACCTTGTCGTCGTCGGGTGAGCACAACACTTGCAGGGTGCTGTTGCGCATGAACAGCAGCTCGCCGCCAGGACGCAGGAGGCGCGCAGCCTCAGGGATCCAGCGGTATGGGTCGCACCAGATCGACGCGCCGAACTCTGAAAACGCGAGGTCGAACGAGGAATCGGGCAGCGGCACTTCCTCGGCGTTGGCCTCGATGAACTCGAGGCCGAGAGCAAACTCGGCTTCCATCTCCCGCGCAGTGGCGAGCTGCGCCGGTGTGATGTCGACACCGACAACACGGCGGGCGCCCCGCTTCTTAAGCCAGGCGCCGAAGTAGGCGGTGCCGCATCCAAGCTCGATGACGTCGAGCCCTCTGACCTCTGGCAGCACCTGGACTTCGTCCTCGGGCACGTTCCAGACGCCCCAACTGATGCGATCCTGCGCCCACGACTCGCGTGCGTGCCCGGCCGTGTACGTTGCGTTGGCCGTGGTCCAGGCCGCACGGTTCTGGACTGCGTAATCCGGAAGTCCTGCGGCCTTATGCGCTTGCTCAGGCATCGGTGACGGCAGCCTCAAGCAGCGCGGCGAACTTTCGCTGCGCGGCCTCGCGCCTGGTCGGAATGTGCTCGCTCGGCCAGATGCCCTTGGGCGCCTGGTAGCCCGAAAGGATCTGCCGTGCGACCGAGACGCGGTGCACCTCGTCGGGGCCGTCGTAGATCCGCGCCGCACGCGCATGCCGGTACATCTCCTCGAGCGGCAGGTCTGACGAATAGCCGAGCGCCCCGTTGACCTGGATCGCGCGGTCGATCACGTCGTGCAGGACCTTCGCACCGTAGAACTTGATCATCGATATCTCTTTGCGCGCGGCGGCCGCACCCTGCGTGTCGATGACCCAGGCGGCATGGAGCGTCATGAGGCGTGCGGCCTGCATCTCGGCAGCCGAGTCGGCGATCCAGTTCTGCACGGATTGATGCCCGGCGAGCTTCTTGCCGAAGGCCTCGCGCTGAAGCGAGCGCTCGCACAGCATGTCGAAAGCGCGCCTCGCCTGGCCGAGCCAGCGCATGCAGTGATGTATACGGCCGGGACCGAGCCGCGCCTGAGCGATCAGGAAGCCCTGCCCGCGCGCGCCGAGCAGGTTTTCCTTCGGGACTCGGACGTCGCTGTAGAGGATCTCGGCGTGGCCGTACCCGAAGTGGTCGCCGCCCCCCAGCGTGTCGATGTTCCGGACCTTCTTGAGGCCGGGCGTGTCACCCGGAACGATGATCATCGACGCGCGCTGATATGGCCCGGCGTCCGGCTCGGTGACGACCATCGCGATCAGGAAGGTCGCGATCATGCCGTTGGATGTGAACCACTTGTGACCGTTGATCACCCACTCGTCGCCGTCGAGGACGGCAGTGCTCGCAAGCAGCGTCGGGTCTGCGCCGGCCGTGTTCGGCTCGGTCATCGAAAACGCGGAACGCATCTTTCCGTCCAGCAGCGGATGGAGCCAGCGCTTCTTCTGTGCCTCCGTTCCGAATTCGGCAAGGATCTCGGAGTTGCCGGAGTCGGGAGCCTGGTTGCCAAACACGATGGGACCCCACATCGAAGCGCCCTCGATCTCGTGCATCAGGCCGAGCTTCACCTGGCCGTAGCCCTGGCCGCCGAGCCCAGGCGGAAGGTGCGTGGCCCAGAGCTTTCGCTGCTTGACCTCCTGCTGTAGAGGGCGGATCGCGCGCATGAACCC
>JBGQGS010000063.1:0-11599 GCA_041497555.1 Candidatus Dormibacteraceae bacterium
GATGCGCGCAGTCCATGGCCGCCTTGGCCGCAGCAACGTGCCCGACGTGGATCGGATCGAATGTCCCGCCCAGCACTCCAATCCTCATGGCTGGTACTCGAACTCGATGCCGGAGATCTTCACGGTGTCGCCCGGCTGCACACCGGCCGACTCGAGCGCCGTGTTGACGCCGAGCCGGTCCAGCTCGGACTGGAAGCGGGCCAGCGCGCCTTCAGAGTCGAGATCGGTGCGCTCGACCAGGTGCTCGACGCGATCGCCGCTCACCGCAAAGCCCCAGGGCTGGCGCTCGACGGCCAGTCCAGCCGGCGAGATATGCACCGGCAGCCTCGTCTTTCGAACCAGGCCTTGTGCGATCACCTCCGGAGCCGCGGCCAGCGCGCTAACAGTCGCGTCCATCAACTCGGGCAGGCCTTCTCCACTCAGCGCAGAAACGAAGAGCACGCCCTTGCGTCGGGTCCGCGACCTGAGGCGCCGGGCTGCCTCGAGATCGACCTTGTTGACCGCGACCAGCGACGGCCGCAAGACAAGTTGGGCGGAGAACTGCTCGACCTCTTTGCGTACCGCCTTCAGGTCCGCCCAGGGATCGGGCGCCGACCCGTCCAGGACGTAGACCAGGACTCTCGTTCGCTCGACGTGACGGAGGAACCGAAGCCCCAGGCCGGCGCCGCGCGCGGCACCCTCGATCAGCCCGGGTATGTCCGCGATGACGATTCGACCGCCACGGGAATCGGCCACCCCGAGCTCAGGGTCCAGGGTTGTGAACGGATAGTCCGCGATCTTCGGCCGCGCGGCGGTGAGCGCGCTCAGCAGCGAGGACTTGCCGGCGTTGGGCGGGCCCACCAGGCCAATGTCCGCGATGAGCTTGAGGTCGAGGACGAGCGTCCGCTCATCGCCCGTGAAACCCGGCTCGGCGTAGTCCGGAGCGCGCCTGGTCGAGCTCTTGAAGTGAACGTTGCCGCGGCCACCCACGCCGCCCTGCGCCACCACCGCGTCCGCGCCCGCGCGAGCCAGGTCGGCGACCAGGACCCCTTCCTCGTCGAGGACGACCGTGCCCACCGGCACGTCCAGCACGACGTCAGCTCCGCCGCGCCCGGTCTTGCGGCCGCCTGCGCCGTCGGCGCCCGGCTCCGCGTTCCAGCGCGAACGCTGCTTGTACAGCGAGAGGTCTGAGACTCCGGTCGTAGCCTTCAGGACGACGGAGCCGCCGCGCCCCCCATCACCACCGTCGGGCCCGCCATGGGGCGTGAACGGCTCGCGCCGAAACGAAGCCGAGCCCTTTCCACCGTGCCCGCCGCGCGCGACGATGCGCGCCGAATCGACGAACTGACGGCGTCCGTCAGTTCTGGACGGTCTGGCCGTTCTGCTCGACTGCGCGCCCGGCGTCGATGTTGACACGCCGGCCGTCCTTGCCGACACGCTCGTAGCGCACGTGGCCCGCGACGAGCGCGAACAGCGTGTGGTCACGGCCGAGACCGACGCCCGTGCCGGGCGCGATCTTGCTGCCGCGCTGCCGGACGAGGATTGTCCCGGCGTTCACCACCTGGCCTCCGTAGATCTTCACTCCCAGCATCTGCGGGTTGGAGTCGCGCCCGTTGCGAGACGAGCCGCCTCCTTTCTTGTGTGCCACCTACCCCTGCTCCTTCTTGCGAGTCGCGCGCTTCGCCGGCTTCGGCACTTCCTGATCCGGCTTTTCAACCTCGGCCTTCGTCGCAGCTACAGCCTTCTTCTTCGGGTCAGCTTTGGCTTTGGTCTTGGTCTTGGCCGCCGTTTTGGGTTCTGTTTTGGTGTCGCCGGTCATCCCTCCGACCGCGATGATCTCGAGCGCGGTCAGGTCCGCCCGCCCGCCGTGGTGCACGCGGACACGCTTCTTGGACTTGTAGCGAAGGCTCTCGAGGCGAGGGCCGCGACTGTGCGCGAGCACCTTGACCTCGACGTCCAAGCCGTCGACGGCCGGCGAGCCGACTTTGATCTCATCTCCATGCCGGAGCAGGAGGACACGATCGAGCTTCAGGGACGTACCCGGCTCCGCGGCGAGGCGGTCGACCAGGATCTTGTCGCCTGGCGCCACTCGGTATTGCTTTCCTCCGCTGACGACGACGGCCGACAGCGAAGAGTCAGGCTTGGGCACGGCGAGTGATTGTACCAAGGGTCGCGAAATCACTGCCTCCGCGGTGCGCCACGACGCGGCGCCGCAGCGCCACCGACTGGACCAGCCCGAGCGCCGCCAGGGTGGTGATGGTCGCTGATCCGCCGTAGGAGACAAGCGGTAGCGGGATGCCTGCGATGGGCAGCAAGCCGATGTTCATCCCGACGTTCTCGACCACCTGCGCGAGGATCATCACGAACACCCCGCCGGCGAGCAGCTCGCCGAACCTGTCTTGCGCCACAGCCGCCGTCCTCAGGAGCCGGATCAGAAGCGTCCCGAAGACAGCTAGCAAGACCAGGCTTCCGAGCAGACCGAACTCCTCGGCGAAGATCGCGAAGACGAAGTCGGTGGCCCGCTCGGGGACGAACCCGAGCTGGCCCTGCAGGCCGTGCAGCCATCCCTGGCCGAACAGCCCGCCTGCTCCGACCGCGATCCGAGCCTGCAACAGGTTGTAGCCGGCCCCGAGAGGGTCCTGGTTTGGATCGAGGAAGATCTCAAGGCGCCTTCGCTGGTAGCCGTGCAGCAGGAAAGGCAGGAGTGGAAGGGCGACCCCGCCCGCGAACACCAGCGAGAAGAGCTGCCACGCGCGAGCGCCCGCGAGAAAGAGCATCCCGAACAGCACCCCCAACAACACGATTGTGGTGCCCAGGTCGGGCTGGGTGAGAATCAGACAGGCGGGTGGCGCAACCATGAGGAGCGCGCCGCCGAAAGCTCGCCATGAAAGCCCATCAGTTCGGCTCAGATAGGCGGCGAGGACGATCACGAGGAGGAGCTTCGACAGCTCCGACGGTTCGAGCGGGAAGCCCGCCACCGAAAGCCACCGGCGCGCGCCCAGCGCGGAATGCCCCACCAGGTGCACGGCGAGGAGAAGCAGGATCACGCCTGCGTGGAGACTGAGCACAACAGGCCGCAAGCGGCGGTAGTCGAAGGCGGACGCTGCGGCGTACGCGCCGGCGCCGAGGATCACCCACAGCACCTGCCGGCCCCAATCCGCGTGCGCGCTGAAGACGGTCATCAGGCCGAGCGCCGCCAGCATGCCTGCGAGCAGCGGCTGAAGGTTGTCGAGCCGGCGCCACAAGGCGGTGGTGGTCATGACGCCATGGCGCGGATCGTTGAAACGTGCTCGCGGTAGAACTTCATGACCTGCACGCCGATCGGTGCCGCCTCCACCTCCGAGAGCTCGCCCTTCTCGACGAAGATCGACAAGGCGATCTCCGGCTGCGCGTAGGGGGCGAAGAACACGAACCACGCGTGCGTCGGAAGGTCAAGCCCGCTCCCGCCCCATTGCGCGGTTCCCGTCTTGCCTCCGCCGTCTGCGGGCACGCCGGCGGCCCGGAACCAGTAGTTCATGTTGTAGGGCGGATTGATCTCCTCGCGCATGCCCTCGCGGACCGCCATCAGGTTTGCCGCCGACGCGGGCACCGTGCTGGTCACCTCCGGGTGCAGCGTCTCGACGGCATGGCCGGATGTATCGCGAACCTCGTGGACCAGGGTCGGCTTCATCACCTGGCCGCCGTTGGCCAGCGCGGCAACGTACATGGCCTGGTTGAGCGGCGTCGTGAGCAGGTAGGACTGGCCGATGCCGAACGTGATCGTGTCGCCCGTGCTCCAGCGGCACGCGTCTGAGTCGAGGTCGGGCACTCCGCACTGCAGCTGCTTCCAGATTCGGTCCGGAACCAACCCTGGCATCACGCCTGGCATCTCGATTTCCTTGGACTGGCCGAAGCCGAACGCTCGCGCGTACCTGGCCAGCGTCACGTCGCCGACCATCGCGGCGACCTGGTAGAAGAACGTGTCGCACGAGGTTGCCAGAGCCTTGGCGACGTTCATCTGGCCGAGGCTGTAGCTCGCCCAGTTGTGATAGATCCAGCCGTTCACATCGATGTAGCTGGGACAGTTGAGCAGCGTGTTCGCCGTGATCTTGCCTTCCTGTAGGCCGGCAGTCGCGGTCACCATCTTGAAAGTCGAACCGGGGGCGTACTGCCCGGCGATCGCGCGGTTCAGAAGCGGTCGGTCGGGGTCGGCGATCAACTTGTCGTAGTCGGCCTGGCTGATGCCGTGGGTGAAGAGGTTCGTGTCGTACCCGGGAAGACTCACGAGCGCGAGCACCTCTCCGGTTCGGGGATCGACGACGACCGAAGCTCCGGCCGTCTTATGGTCGCGGACGAGGCCGGCGGCCAGCGACTGTTCGGTCGCGCGCTGCAGGGCCGAATCGAGGCTCAGATACACCGAGGCGCCTGCGACGGGCGCCTGGATGTCGAGCGTTCGGACGACCTGCCCGCGCGCATCGACCTCGACCTCAGCCCAGCCGTCCTTGCCTCGCAGCAATGTCTCGAGACCCGCTTCGACGCCAACTTTGCCGACCAACTCGTCCGGCTGGTAGCCGAGGCGCTCGAGCTGTTTGAGCTCAGCACCGTTCAGCGGCCCGACGTAACCGAGCACGTGGCCGAAGATCAGCGGATCGACGTAGGTCCTGACGGCGCGCTGCACGATCGAGGCGCCCGGCAGGTCGGGCAGCCGTTCGTTGATCGCGAGCTCCTGCGTCTGGGAGAGGTCCGATCCGATGCGCAAGCTCGCGTACGGGTCGGCTGCGACCAGGGCGGCCGCCAGCTTTTCCTCCGGAACACCCGTGATGTGCGCAAGCTCTGACAGCTCGGCCGTCCGCGCTCGCGCGTCGATCGGCAGCCCGGCCGGCACCACCTGCAGGGTCCACATCGGGCTGTTGGAGACCAAGGGCGCGCCGTGGCGGTCGTAGATGATTCCGCGGTCCGCTTCGAGAACGAGGCGGTGAACGGTGTTGGTACGTGCCATGCCGGCGAGCTGCGCGCCGTCAGTGACCTGCAGCTGAGCGAGCTTGATCGCGAGCCCGCCGACCAACAGCACGGCCACCGAGGCGGCGGCAACCAGCCGCGCAGACCACCGAGCCCTGGGGGTCGCACCACCCAGCTCGATCAAACCGGCTCGGTGCGCCTCGTAAGCGGTGCCCTCAGCCTGCGCACGAGCAGCAATGCGAACGGCATCAAGACAGCGTTGTAGAGAGATGCGGCGATCACGAGCTGTACCGCGACGCCAAGTGGCGGCACCGGGAGGCCGAGCGTGTCGTCGGCCGCAACGAGAACGAGCGAATAGAGAGCGGTGCTGACGGCGGCTGCAATCGCCGGATGCAGAAAGCTTTCGCGGTCGAGGTTGCGGTTCCAGAACCCGGTCAGGTAGGCACCCGAGAGCAGCGCAACGGCATGCGGGCCAAGCGGGCCGTCGGCGGTCAGGTCGAGCATCAATCCCGCGATGCACGCCCACGCCATCCCGGAGCGCACGCCGGCCGTCCAGGTGATCGCGATCACGGCGACCAGCGCGAGGTTCGGAAACGCGCCGGCGATGGTGACCCGCGGCGCCCACGTCACCTGGACCATGACGGTCACGAGCAGGCACGCGGCGATGCCCAGTCGCTTCACGACGGAACGAAATCCGTGATCACGAGAACGAGAGTGAGGCTCGCCGGGTCGTTGACCCAGGCCAGGAGTGCCTGGTCGCTGGTCGAAGAGTCTCGATGGGTGACGGAGGCAAGCTCGCCCACCACCAGCCCGCGTGGATAGCCACCCCCAACGCCGCTGGTGAGAGCCCACTCGCCGCTGGTTGCTGTGATCCCGAGGGAGTGCTCGATCTCGAGCTGAAGCGCTGTCGGCCCGCCCGTGACGGTGCCCTGCAGGCCGGTCTTGGAGAGAAAGACGTTGACGCGGCTCTGCGGGTCCTCGAGCGTCTGCACGATCGCGCCGTGCGGGCCCGCTTCGCGCACCCGGCCGACCAGGCCCGCGCCGGTCGTCACGATCATTCCCGGCTGCACGCCATCCGCAGTTCCTCGGTCGACCTCGAGCGTGCGGCTGAAGCCGTCAGGCCCGCGGCCGACGACCTGTGCGGCCACCATCCGGTGGCCGAACGAACGCTCGAAGTCCAGCGCCTGGCGCAGCGTCGCGTTCTCCTTCGCGGCGGCGTCCAGCTCGACCACCTGTCGGCGCAGCGCCTCGTCAGCCGCCCGCAAGCGTTGGTTCTCAGCGCGAAGGGTGGAGATGTCTCCGAAGACCGACGTCACACGGTCGACGTTGCCGGCCGCCTGCGTCATCGCTGCCTCGAGAGGCGCGAGCACGCTCTTGGCCGCTCCGCGCGCACCCGCCGCCCATGCCTGCTCGCTCAGCATCGCCAGCAGGAGCATCGAAGCGCACAGGGTGATGAAGAGCCCGGTCGAGCGGGACTGGCTCCTCCCGTACACCGGCGATCCTTCAGTAGCGGAGGGCCCTGACGCGGCGCGTCCGCAACAGGACCCGGTTCAAGGTATCGATCTCTTCCAGGACGATCCCGGTGCCGCGCACAACGCACGTGAGTGGATCCTCCGCTATGCGCACCGGCATCAGCGTCTCGTGGGCGATGAGCTGGTCGAGGCCGGCCAGCAGCGCACCTCCCCCGCACACGACCAGGCCGCGCTCCATGATGTCGTCGACGAGCTCGGATGGCGTGGCGTCAAGCGTCGATCTGACAGCTCGCACGATGTCGATCAGCACACCTGCGAGCGCCTCGCGGACGTGGGCCGTCGTCATCTCGACGGTTTTCGGCAGGCCCGTGACGAGGTCTCGCCCGCGGACCACGAACGACCGCTCCTCGGGGATCGGAAACGCGGAGCCCATCGCGATCTTGATGTCCTCCGCCGTCCGCTCGCCGATGAGCAGACCCATGTTCCGCCGCACGTACTGGACGATCGCGTCGTCCATGTCATCGCCCCCGGTGCGAGCCGAGGTTGCCGCGACGACCCCGCCCAGCGAGATGACCGCCACCTCGGTCGTGCCGCCTCCGATGTCGACGATCATCGAACCTCCCGCTGCCTGGATCGGGAGGCCGGCCCCGATCGCGGCGGCCATCGGCTCTTCGACCAGATGGGCCTCGCGCGCGCCGGCCATCGTGGCGGCGTCGGTGACCGCTCGCTTCTCGACCTCGGTTACGCCTGACGGTATGCCGATCACGACCCGCGGGTGGCTGACATGCCAGGCACGGTTGTGGGCCCGGGCGATGAAGTGCCGGATCATCTGCTCGGTGTGCTCGAAGTCCGCGATCACACCGTTGCGCAGAGGTCGCAGGGCGACGATGTCGGCCGGCGTGCGCCCCAGCATGCGTCGGGCTTCCGTACCGACGGCCAGCACCTGGCCGGTTCGCTTGCTGACGGCGACGACGGAGGGCTCGTCGAGGACGATGCCGCGACCGCGCACGTGCACGAGCGTGTTGGCCGTTCCGAGGTCGATACCCACGTCGGCCGACCAGATCCCCAACACGGAGGTCAGCAGGTTCAAGGCGCGTGGAAGTCAGTGGTCAAGATGTGGTGGGACGCGGTGGATCATACACCTGGTAGCGGTGTTTTCCACAGGATTACCCCAGATCTGGGGCCAGTGAGCGCTACCGCAACACGAACGAGGTGACCACCACCAGGACCAGCACGAGCAGCGCGTAGGGCGTGATCGCGCGCATATACAGCCCGCGTGCGAGCGCGGCACCGCGGCGTTCCACCACGACGCCCGCCCCGACCACCACGACCGCCACGATCGAGGTGATGCTGAAGAACCGCAGCCATCCGAGCAGATCGTCGGCTGCCGGCGGAAAGAACAACGTCGTGAAGAGTCCGCAGTAGGGGAACCAACAAATGACACGGCCAGCGTCGAGCCGCTGGCGGCTTCTCCGGTCGCCCGGTGGAGCGAAGGGCCAGAGACGGAGCAGCGCCGGCAGGCACAGCAGGTACAGGGCGCCGCTCGCCAGCTTCAGCGGCAGCAGCGCCGGGACGAGGACGTTACCGAGGACCTGTGGTCGCAGGCTCTCGGGCTGGACCGCAGGTCCGAGCACGGCGAGAAGCCAGCAGCACTGCACGACGAGCAGCAGCCTTGGCTCGGCGACGTGCTCGACCGTCAGGGCGAGCTCTGCCCACACCGTGAAAGCCAGGGCGACTGCCGCGACGACCACGCTGCGCTCCTCCGAAGGGACGGGGTTGAAGGGAGCGGCAAGCTGCACGGCAGCGAGGATCGAGCACACCAGCACGGTGGCGAGCACCGGCGTCGGCCGCCGCCGAGGAAGGTCGGGCCAGGACCACCCTCCCCTGGTGATCCTCGTCCAGGCGACCTCAGCGACCCCGCCGAAGACGACGGCGGTGAGCAAGCCCGGGTAGAGCACCAGCGCGAGGGTGTGGGTCGCCAGCGCCGCGAGGACCTGTGCCATTTAACGGGTTCTCACAACCCGGCCAGCGCGAGCAGAGGCTGTGGGTAAACGCCGAGCAACACGTTCAGCGCGAGCACGGTGGCGACGCCGACCGCCTGGCGCCCCCGCGGCATTCCCATGCTGCGCCCGAGGCGCAAGGATGGGGGAAGCCACAACAGCATCCCGAGGGCCAGGACCAGGGCCAGCGGCCAGTACACCTGAGTGGCTCCGCGCAGCAACAGGACACGGGCCGCAAAGCCGGCGAACGGCGCCGAGCCCGCGAGCACTGCGGCGACGACCAGGTTGATCGGCCGGTCGGTCGGGTTCTTCTCGCGAAGCGCCTGCCGTGACCAGAGGTAGAGGGGCAGCCGGCCGAGCACGATGCTGAACAGCAGGATCAGCGCCGCCGCCTGGCCGTCAGCGATCGCCAGCCCGAACCCGCACAGGGCGAGTCCCCAGTCAGCCATGAACGAATAGCGCCACGCCGCCGCGTCACTCTCTGTGCGCCACGACCCCAAGCTCCCCCACAGCATGTTGAGCAGCCCGAGACCGATGAGCATCGCGCCAAACGCGTCGCCGGCCTCCGCCGGTACGACTTGCCTCGCTCGCGACAGCACCGTCGCGGCAAGGAGGGGACCGACGAATGCGAGCCATGGAATCGGCGAGGCGAGGACCGATTCCTCAGGATCGAATTCGTGAGCGTATGGAAGCAGGCCGATTGCGGCGACGAGCCCCGCGACCATGCCCACCGCCCCCAAGCGCTCCAGCACAGCAGGGCCCTGGACGCGCTCGAACGCCAAACCGAGCGCCAGCAGGGCCACGGCCACGACCGGCGCCCGAAGGCGGGCGGCGAAATCGCGATGAGACGTCAGCCGTGCCTGCAGCACCGCCAGGACGAGAAGGATCAGCAGCACGAGGTCGAGGCTCGGGGCCACGGCGATTGCGGCCATGCCGGCGAGGCCGGCCAGCCCCTGCGTCAGCAGGATGGTGCGCGCGACTCGAGGTGGAGCGAAGACAACCGCCAGGCCCAGAGCGGCGGTCGCCGCCAGGAGGAGCTCAGGCCCCACGCTGGTCCCCCGCGGCCCGCGGAACGACCATGACGCCCGCCGCAACCAGGCCGCCAACGATGTCGGGTACGGGTCCCGGCGATGTCGCGGCAAGGCCGGGCGCCGCCGCCAAAGCAAGCGCGAAGCAAGCAATGCCGGTCAGCACAACTGAAATCTCTCGACTGGCCAGGACTCGAGCCCCCATCAATCCCAGCACCACCAGGACGGCGAAGCGGAGCGGCGCTCCTGTCCCGGTCGTCACTGAGGCCGCGACCCACAAGGCAAGCAGGCCCGACCCAACGCAGAGCACCAGGCGCGGCGTCGAGCCCGGGGGCATGATCCCCCAGGTCGCGGGTCCTGACCGCCAGCACTGCCATGAGCCGATCAAACCCCCGGCGACGACCGCAGCCGTTGCGAGGGCCATTCCGATTGGCCAGGCGAGGACCGCGAAACCGATGGTGAGCAACGCCAGTCCGAGCGCGAGGCCCCGGCGGCCGTCAGCGAGCACCACCAGCGCGGCCCCCAGCCAGGCGAGGAAGCCGGCCGCTACCTCAACCATCGACTTACCGGGTCACAGCGAAGGCGAGCGCCCCAAGCGCGGCGATCCAGAGCAGGGGTCGCCCCCCTGTCGCCGTGGTTTCGATGGCGCGGAGGTCGAGGATGGAGCGGTACTGCTCCGGTATGGAGGCTGACTTGATTGCCCGTCGCACATCATCGATCGCGATGGTCCACGGGAGCGCGAAGAGTGGTGGTCGTGACTGGGTCCGGATGAGCGCGGTGCTCGCCGCTCCGTAGGCGAGCACCGCGATGATCAATAGCGGCACGAAGAGCGCGAGCACGGGAAGCACCGTGGAGACTGTGACCACGGAGGTGAGGCCGCCGCTCACCGAGCCGGGGGGGAGCGGCACGAGGTCGGCCTGCGCCGGGTTGGCATAGGCGGACTGGAAGGCGGCCAGCGCCGGGCCCGCGGCCAATGTCAACGCCGCGACTGTCATCGCGACGCGCGGGTAGGTCTCGTTGGTGGGGCGCCCTCTTCCCGCGGGAAGACCGATGGCGCGGGCGCCGGCGACCATCCACAGCACCCAGGCGACCGTTCCGGCGATGCCGATCAGGCCATAGAAGTCTCCCGCCTCGAACGTTGACTCGATGCCGAGGATGCGAGCTCCGAACGCAAGGCCGGGTGGAAGTCCGACCGCCGCGGCGATCGCAATGAGCGACGCCGGTCCGGCGCGGTCGGGCAGAAGCGAGAGGCAAGCCGCCATGGCGGCTGCAGCCGCAAGAGTGATCAGTCCCGCCACCAGTCCCAGAGGAGTGCCGAGCGCCAGGGTCATCAGCGCAAAACCACCGATGCCCGGAATCACCTCACCGAGGAATCCACGCCGCGTCGCCGCGTGCTGAGCGCGAGCGGCCGCGCCCAGCGCCACGACCACGCCCCATGACGCCAGGACGGCGCCGAAGCCGCCAGGGTACCTGCCGTCGCCCATCTCATAAGCGCGGACCAGCAGGTAGAAACCCAGCGGGTAAAGGGTCGCGACGACCAGCCCGGCGGCCCGAAGCGAAGGCCGCGACCACGCCTGGGCCGGCCACGAGCGCCAGGGAAACAGACCGGAAGCCATCAGGCCCGCGAAGGCGATCAGGGAGAAGACCGGCGCCGTCAAGGCGGACACCGGGACGGCGCCATAAGCCGCGGTGCCGGCCCGGACCTGCAGGATGGCCCCGGCCCAGCTCAACGCCAGCCAGGCGGCGAGCAGCATGCTCCAGCGCGGTCGTGGCGCGCGCACGTCCTCGGTGTCGAGCAGGATGACCGCCAGGGTCGTGGCGGTGCCACCCGCGAGCGCGGTCAGGACGACGCCGCCAGCCTCGATCGCGCCCATCGCTGCAGCGATGCAAAGAAGGCAGACCGTCGCCTCAGGCCACGTGCGCCGTTGAAGGGTGAGCACCAGCGCAGCCGGGACGAGGATCATCAGGCCGAAGGCGAACGCGACAGCGTCGACGCGCACGTCGAGCGCAGAGCCGAAGCCGAGCTGGCCGACGTTGAGCTCCTGGGTCGAACGCACCGGGAGCCACACGACCAGCAAGGCGAGCACAGCAGCCCACGCACCGGCTCCCGCGGCGATCCGCCCCAGATTGAATCCGCTGAGTCCGAAAGCGGCGATGGCGCCGGCCGCGAGAAGCGGCAGCA
>JBGQGS010000064.1:0-11488 GCA_041497555.1 Candidatus Dormibacteraceae bacterium
CGGCTTTCGATCATCGACCTCGAAGGCGGCCATCAACCGATGCACAACGAAGACTCGACGGTTTGGGTCGTTCAGAACGGCGAGATCTACAACCACGTCGAGCTGCGCGACCTGCTCATCGTCTCCGGTCATTCCTTCAATACGCAGTCCGACACCGAGGTCCTGGTCCACGGCTACGAGGAATGGGGCGAGCGGATGGTCGAGCGACTGAACGGGATGTTCGCTTTCGCCGTGCTCGACAGCCGGCGGGGCACAGTGCTCCTCGCTCGTGACCGGATGGGCATCAAGCCTCTTCACTACGCGATTGACGGCAAGCGGCTCGTGTTCGCATCCGAGCTCAAGGCCCTCCTCCGCGACGCAGCCTTGCGGCGCGAGATCGATCCAGTCGCCCTCGACCAGTACCTGGCCTTTGAGTTCGTCCCGTCGCCGGGCAGCATCGTGCGCGGCATCAACAAGCTGCAGCCGGCCAACACGCTGACGTGGTCCGTGATGGACGGCACGCACCGGCTCAGGCGTTACTGGTCCCCAGAATTGGGCGTGGGCGATGCGAGGCCGCGGCGGAGCCTCGACGAGGAATCCGAGGAGCTCCGCGGCGTCCTCCGCGAGTCAGTCCGAAAAGAGCTGATCAGCGATGTGCCGCTCGGCGTCTTTCTGTCCGGCGGGATCGACTCGAGCGCGGTGACTGCGATGATGACCCAGCTCGGCGGCGACGTGAAGAGCTTCTCGGTCGCCTTCGCCGACCGGTCGTTCGACGAGTCCCGCTACGCGCGGCAGGTCGCGCGCCACCTCGGCACGGAGCATCGCGAGCTCACTCTGGAGCCGGGCATGCTGCTTGGTCTGATTCCTCAGCTGCCGAGCCTCCTCGACGAGCCCCTGGGCGACGCCTCGATTATTCCGACGTACCTGCTCTCGGCGTTCACGAGACGTCATGTCAAGGTCGCCCTAGGTGGCGACGGTGGCGACGAGCTGTTCGCGGGCTACCCGACGCTGCAGGCGCATCGCCTCGCGGCGTACTACCTGAGGGCGCCGCGCGCGCTGCGCGAGGGCCTGGTCGAACCGGTGGTCCGGCGTCTGCCCGTATCGCGAAGCAACTTGAGCTTCGACTTCCGCGCCAAGCGGTTCGTCGGCGGCGCCGCATATCCGATCGCAGAGCGCCACCAGCGCTGGATGGGCTCGTTCGTCGCCGAGGAGAGGACGGCGCTGCTGTCCGAGGAGCTGCGGCACCAGCTCTCCGCGAACGGCCGCCACGAGCTGGACTTCGGGCAGGCGGCCTACGCGGACCCGCTGAACCAGGTGCTGCTGATGGACATGCGGTTCTACCTCGAGAACGACATCCTGGTCAAGCTCGACCGCGCCTCGATGATGGCCTCGTTGGAAGGGCGCGTTCCGCTGCTCAACAACGACTTCGTCGAGTACGCGACGCGCCTTCCTTTGAACATGAAGCTGCGCGGGCTTCGTTCCAAGTTCCTGTTGAAGCGCGCGCTGCGCGGGCTGTTGCCGGAGGGGATCTTGAACCGGCAGAAGAAAGGGTTCGGAATCCCGGTCGCGCACTGGTTCCGGGGGCCGCTCAAGGAGCAGATGCTGTCAGTCCTGTCGCCGGAGCGGATCGCGCACAAGGGGTTGTTCGACCCGACGACGGTGGCGCGGCTGATCGGCGACCACCTGGACGGGCGTCGAGACAACCGCAAGCAGCTCTGGACGCTTTTTGCGTTCGAGCTGTGGCACGACGGCTACCTGGCCGGTTCCTGAGCTCCCTATCTAGCTCAGCGGACGGGCTATCTCTTTGCGCATGGCCTCCCAGGCCTCGCGCGCGTCCTGAACCGAGCCGGCGTCTTCGATGGTCGAGATGTCGCCTGGATCCTTGTCGAGGGTCACTGCTTTCAAAACCCGCCGCATGATCTTGCCGCTGCGCGTCTTCGGCAGCATGGAGACGAAGTTGAGGTCGCCGATCACGGCCACGGGCCCGAGCTCGTGGCGCACCGTCTCGATGAGCTCCTTCCTCACCTTCTCGGTGGGTTCGTAGCCCTTCTTGAGCACCACGAAGGCCGAGATCACCTCCATGCGCACCGGATCCGGGCGCGCCGTGACCCCGGCCTCCGCCACGCCAGGGTGACGCAGGAATGCCGTCTCCACCTCGACGGTCCCGATCCGGTGGCCGGCAATTTTGATGATCTCGTCCGCGCGCCCGCTGAACCAGACGTAGCCATCGTCGTCCATCGACGACGCATCGCCGCTGAGATAGAGCGTCTTTCCGGGGATGCGGCGCCAGTAGTCGTTGGCGTAGCGCGCGACCTCTCCCCAAAGCGTCGCGGTGAGTCCCGGAAACGGCCGCTTGATGACCATCATCCCTTTCTCGTTCGGCCCGAGCTCCTCTCCTTCGGGAGAGACCACGGCGGCGTCGACGCCCGGCAGGGGGATGCCGCCAGACCCGGGCTTGATGGGCAGCATGCCAAGTCCCCACGGGTTGCCGAAGATAGGTCCGCCGGTCTCCGTCTGCCACATGTGGTCGATAACCGGCACCTTGTTCTCCAGCACCTCCAACTGCAGCCACTCCCAGGCCGGAGCGTTTAGCACCTCGCCTGCGCACACGATCCGCGTCAACGAGCTCAAGTCGTGCTTGCGGGCGGGCTCCGTGCCGTACTTCATGAGCATCCTCACAGCCGTCGGCGAGGTGAAGATCCCGGTCACCGCGTTCGTTGCGATGATCCGGTAAAAGGTCTCGGGGTTCGGATGGTCGAGTCCGCCTTCGTAGGCGATGGTCGTGCACCCGGCGAGCAGCGGCGCGTAGACGATGTAGCTGTGGCCCACGACCCAGCCGATGTCCGAGGTCGACCACCAGATGTCGTTGGGCTTCAGCCCGAACACCCAGTCGCCCATCGCGTGGATGTAGACCTGGTACCCCCCATGCGTGTGCACGGCCAGCTTCGGCTTTGCCGTCGTCCCTGACGTGGCGAGGATGAAGGCCGGCTCGTTCGATTCGAGCCAGTCGACGTCGTCGCTCTGGCCGGCGCCCAGCGCCAGGAAGTCCTGCCAGTACACGTCTCTGCCTTGCGTCATCGGCGGCTCCGCGGCGCCTCGGCGGTGGACCACCACTTGGCGGATGTCCTTGCCGTATTCGGCGAGGGCTTCGTCCACGATGCCCTTGAGCGGCACGTCCTTCCCTTTCCGATAGGTCAGGTCGGAGCAGAAGAGCGCTTTCGCGCCGGCCATCTGGAGGCGGTCCCCCAGGGCGCCGGAACCAAACCCGGCGAAGACAGAGATGTGGATGGCGCCGATCCGGACGCAAGCGAGCATGAGCACGATCGCCTCGCGGCAGGTCGGCATGTAGATGCCGATGCGATTGGCCTTGCCGATGCCCAGGCCGCGCAGCGCGGCCGCGGTCGCCCGGACCTGGTGGAGGAGCTGAGCGTAGGTGAGCTCCGCGCGTCCGCCCCGCTCGTCCTCGCAGATCAAGGCGGCACGGCCTCCGTGGCCGGCCTCTACGTGCCTGTCAACAGAGTTCCAGGCCAGGTTGGTCTCGCCGCCGACGAACCAGCGGAAGTAGCGCCCGCGCTCATCGGGGTGTTCCGGATCCCACTCGAACACCCGATCCCAGCGCCGGTGCCACGGCAGGGCTTCGGCGGCTTTCGCCCAGAAGCGATCGGGGTCGTCTTTGGCCTCGCGCACAAAGGCGGCGACCTTCGGGCTGATGAGCTCCATGGCGGTGATTGTGCGCCGCCTATGGACCCCTAGGGCGAGCTCGCGGACGCCTATTCGGCCGCCGGGCAGCCCATTGTCCGGCCTGGGTCAGCGCACCAGTGACCAGCTGCTCGCGCGGGTGTAAATTTGATTTGTGAGCTTTCAGCCGGCCGCGCCTGGCTTCTGGATGTTCGGCGGTTCCCATCTGCTGTTCGGGCTGATCGTGGTTGCCGGTGTCGGCCTGCTCGTTTTCTGGGCGACACGCCAGAACTCGTGGATGGCGCCGCACAACGCCGCGCCGCCGCTTGAGGCGCCGCTGGACATCCTCGCGCGACGGTTGGCCAGAGGTGAGATCACCGCCGAGGAGTACCAGCGTGCTCGCGATCTACTCGGCGGCGGGGGCAAGACGGCCTAACCTCCCCGACCGGGCTACTTGACGGCGGGATTGGCGAGGTGTATGCACCAATGCTGGGGAAGGTCGCCACGCCCGAGCATTCCGTGGCCGGCCTTTTGAAAGGGGCCCCCGCGAACTCACGGCGAAGCCTCCGAGTTCGTGGGGTTAATAAGGAGGGGAGCACATGAGCACCGCAAGCCACGAGGCCGCCGCCACAGGTCGGTTGCAGAAAGACGCGATCGGCCTCGCTCAGGTCCTCTTCCAATCCATCACCCACATGGCGCCGGCCGCCGCCGTCGCCTTCTCGATCATCTTCGCGGTCACCTACGCGGGAGGCGCCACACCGCTGGCGGTGCTGCTGGCCCTGGTGGGCTGCCTGTTCGTCGCCATCAGCATCGGGCAGCTGGCCCGGCATTTGCCCTCGGCCGGCGGCCTGTACACCTACAACGCGCGCGGCCTGCACCCATCGGTGGGCTACTTCGTCGCGTGGGGGTTCATGCTCGCGGAGCCTCTGGTCGCCCCGCTGCTCTACCTGATCTTCGGGAACGTGATCTCCGTGTACCTGGCGAGCCACTTCAACACGCCGGCGTGGTTGTGGGCGCCGTTCGCGGCGATCGCCGGGATCGGCGTCTGGGCCCTGGTCTACCGAGGAATCCGGATCTCCACCGAGGCCGGCGTGATCATGGGCGCCTTCGAGATCGTGGTGTTCCTGGCCCTGGCGATCACGCTGATCGTCGCCGCAGGCTCGAACAACACGCTCAGCGTGTTCAGCCCCAGCACGGGAAACGCACATGGCCTTGGCTCTGTGTTCGCCGGCATGGTCTACACGGTGCTCGCGTTCATCGGCTTTGAGGCTTCCGTCCCGCTGGCCGAGGAGGCCCGGGATCCGCGGCGCACCATCCCGCGCGCCGTCTTGCTGTCTTGCGTGCTGATCGGCGTGTTCTACCTCATCTGCTACTACGGGGCCATGGTGTATTTCGGCCCCAATGTGGCGGCCGACCCGACGAAGGGGTTCTTCGCGTTCAACGGCGGGGACCCGTGGGACGGCCTGGCGGCGAAGGTCTGGGGACCGTTCTCGATCCTGGTGCTGCTCGCCATCCTCAACAGCGCGTTCGCGAACTCGAATGCCGGCGCCAACGCCGCCACAAGGGTCGGCTACGCGTTGGGCCGAGTCGGTCTATTGCCGCGAGCGCTGGCCCAGGTCCACCCGCGATACAAGACGCCGTACATCGCGGTCCACGTCCAGGGCGCGCTGGGCATTGCACTCGCTCTGATCCTGGGCTTCGCGCTGGGCAGCCCTCTGAACGCGTTCGCGCTGCTCGGCACCATCGCCACGATCATCATCGTGGTCATCTACATCCTCACCAACCTGAGCAACCTGGTTTTCTACTCGCGCGAGCATCGCGATGAGTTGAACCCTCTGCTCAACATCGTGGTCCCGGTGCTGGGGATCATCATCTTCGTCCCGGTTCTGATCGCGGCCTTCGGGATCGACTTCGGCGGTCTCGGCATTGCCGGGCTCACGGCTCCGGCCAACGCCGCGCCCTGGGTCGTGCTGGCCTGGCTTGCGATCGGCGTCGTCGTCTTCTTCTACTTGCGCAGCCGGGCGCCCGGCCGGATCCAGGAGACGGCGACCACCTTCATCGAGGGCTGATCGCGCGGGTCGCTACTTCAGGACCAGGTGCAGGTCGATCGGTGGAGCGCCGTCCTGCTTTCCGATCACGAAGAGGCCTGCTCCTTCGGCGGGCCCGATCGTCAGCGTCGTCGAGTTGTTGATGAAGTTCTGGTTGCCGCCGAGCCGGCCCTGGTCGTAGTCGGGCAGCGCGTCCCGCACCTTGTCCTTCGCCCCGATCGCGCCCGCGACGGTGATGTTGCTCTCGGTGAACGGGACCCTGACCGACAGGCCGACGCCGACGTCAGCGCTGAAGAGGCTGAGCGCGATTCCGACTATCAATACGAAGAGGAACCCGCCGCATCCGCCGCCGCATCCGCTGCTGCATCCGCCGCGACCCGGCCGCCATCCGCGCCGTCGCCTGTTGTCCTCGTCCATTCGACTCAAGCAAACACAATTCTGGGCGCTGCGGGAGTTGCCATGGTGCTCACGTTCGACGGGCCGTTCGGCCTGGATGCCTCGCGCTCGGATGGAAGGGTCCAATCGAACCAGGAGTTGGAGACGGGGTGACGCGCCGGAGCCTCTTGCTGTTCATCGCGATGAGCGTGATCTGGGGTATCCCGTACCTGTTCATCCGGATCGCGGTGAGCGACCTCTCGCCGGTGGTGCTCGTCTTGGCGCGAACCGCGATCGGCGCTCTAATCCTGCTGCCGATCGCGCTGGCGCGCGGCGAGCTTCGCGGCCTGCTGAAGCGCTGGATTCCCCTGCTCGCTTTTGCCGCGGTCGAGATCGGCATGCCGTGGTTCATGCTCGCGAGCGCCGAGCAAAAGATCACCAGCTCTCTCGCCGGTCTGCTCGTGTCGGCCGTGCCACTCGTCGGCGTGGTGATCGCGACAGCACTCGGCAACCGCGAGCATCTAGGCCTGGCAAGCATCTCTGGGTTGTTGCTCGGAGTGGCGGGTGTGGCGGCGATCGTGGGATTCGACCTGAGGCTTCGGACTGGCGGGCACTCGTCGAGATGGCCCTTGTCGTGGTCGCGTACGCGGTCGGCCCGGTCATCATTTCCCGCTACCTGAGCGACCTGCCCTCGATGGGCGTGATCGCGGTCTCGCTGGCGGCCTGCGCCATCGTCTATGCGCCTCTGGCCGCGGTGCAGTGGCCACGGTCCGTTCCGGGCGTTGACGTACTCGGGTCCGTGGCCGTTCTGGCGGTCGTGTGTACGGCGATCGCCTTCATTCTCTTCTTCGCCCTGATCGCCGAAATCGGCCCGGTGCGCGCGACGGTCATCACTTACATCAACCCGGCGGTGGCGGCGATGCTCGGTGTGATCGTGCTGCACGAGAGCTTCTCAGCCTGGATGGCCGTGGGCTTCGCTCTCGTCATCGCGGGTTCGGCGCTCGCGACGCGGCGCCCGCCGGCGCCCACCGCAGCCACGATGCCAAGTCAATCAAGCGCTTGATCCAGGGGATCCGGCGAGCCAATCTTTGGCCTGGTCGACCGTCTCGCAATTGGTGGACCCGAGGGGATTCGAACCCCTGACCTCTTGAGTGCGATTCAAGCGCGCTCCCAGCTGCGCCACGGGCCCACGTTCTCACGTAGTTAGGGCGGAGGGCCAGTATACCCGGGCCTGATCGTGGTCCCCGGGCGCGGAACAGCCGGTGTCGCGCAGCCGTTCCTATACTCGCCAGATGGCGTTTCTCTTCAAAGGCAAGCGGGTTCCGGACGGCGTCGATCCGTCGCGCATCCCGCCTGGCCAGACGCTCACGGCTCCCGACCGCTGGCCTCTGCTGCACTTCGGACCGGTGCCCAAAACGGACATCGCGAAATGGGACTTCAAGGTGTTCGGCGCGGTCGAGCACGAGCTGACGCTGGACTACGGCGAGCTCCGGGCGCTTCCCTCGAAGGACGTGGTGGCGGACATCCACTGCGTCACGGGGTGGAGCCGCCTCGGTGACAAGTGGACCGGCGTGCCGATTCACGAGATCCTGGATCGCGTCAAGCCGAAGCCGGGCGCGAAGTACGTCAACGCACATTGCGAGTTCGGGTACACGACGTCGGTGCCGCTCAGCGCGCTGGACGGAGAGGAAAACCTTCTGTGCTACGCCTGGAACGGGCAGGACCTGACGCCGGACCATGGCTGGCCGCTGCGCCTCTTTGTGCCGTCGAAGTACTTCTGGAAGTCGGCCAAGTGGCTGCGCGGGCTAGAGTTCATGGAACGCAACCGGCTTGGTTTTTGGGAGCAGCGTGGGTATCACGACGAAGCCGACCCCTGGAAGGAGACACGGTACTGGTAGTCAGGGCGCTCTAGCCCGACCGCCGCTCGTCACTTTCACCACCGATTTCGGCTCTGGCTCACCGCTGGTGGCGGCCATGAAGGCGATGGTGCTGCAAGGCTGTCCGAACGCCGTGCTGGTGGACGTGAGCCATGAGGTTCCCCGGTTCGACGTCTCGGCCGGTGCGTTCATGTTGTTCGCCGGCACGCGCCACTTCGGCGCCGAATCCGTGCACCTCGCGGTGGTCGATCCGGGCGTCGGCAGCTCGCGGCGGCGGCTGGTCGTGCAGGCGGGTGGACGGTTCTACATCGGTCCGGACAACGGTCTGTTCGCGATCGTGATCGATGAGGTCGGCTTGCAGGCGACGATCGAGCTCGCACCGAGGCCTCAAGGCGCGCCGACGTTTGAGGGCCGCGACGTGTTCGCGCCTGCCGCGGCGGCGCTCGCTTCTGGTGTGCCGCTCGAATCACTTGGGCCGCCGACCGATCCACCCCTGGCGTTGCCCGACTCAGGACCCCGTGTGCTGTGGACGGACGGTTTCGGCAACCTGGTGACGAACCTGAAGCCGCCCGCGCGCCGCATGCGCATCCACAACCACGACATCACGGCTACGGCGACGACCTACGCCGATGGACGATCGAACGAGCCGTTCGTGTACGTGGGGAGCATGGGGTACCTCGAGGTCGCCGTGCGAGAGGCACGGGCCGACAAGCTGCTCGGTGCGCGGTCGGGAATGAAGGTCGAGCTCATCTAGGTCGATCCTTTCGCGGCCTTAACAACCAGGGTTTTCGTTTCGTCTGGGTTTCGGTAGTTTTCGGCTCGCTGTGGTTCGAGTGGCCTGCCGATTAGGGATCCCCGGCAACTCAAGGCGAAGCCTCCGAGTTGCTGGGGCATTGCTCCTTTCCCTCTCCCTGGTGGGCTGCTCGAGCCCGGCCCATCCCGTGCCGGCCCTGGCCGAGGCCGGTGTTGCTGTTGCCCAGCCGGTGCGGTTGTGGCAGGACGCGAGCATCTTCCAGCTGGTCGGAGGCCTCATCGAATCGGCGCACGGGCGCGTGCTGGTCGAGATGTACGAATTTGGTCGCGCCGACCTTCTGCATGAGCTGGGCGATGCGGTTGTCCGGGGAGTGAGCGTGCGGGTGATCACCGACCCGACGGTTGGCGCCAACCGCCAGTCCGCTTCGGTTCTCGACTCGCTGGGCGTGCCCGAGCGCGCCTATCCCGTTGACGACCGCCGCCACCAGATCGACCACGTGAAGCTGTTGATCGTGGATGGGGACGCCGCCGTCGGCGGCATGAACTGGGGCACTCAGAGCGACCGGAATCACGACTACGTCCTGGAGACCCGAGTCACGCTCGACGTCGATCGCCTCGCCCGCATCTTCGACCAGGACTGGAGCCTCGCCGGCGGGCATCCGTCGCCGCTGGCCGCCATCGCGGGCGAGGTCGCGCAGACGGCGCCTGGCGCCGAGATTCGCTCGATGCTTGAGGCGGCGCTGATTCACGCCGTGAGGCTGGCGCTGGCCGAGGTGTACACGCTGACCGATCCCGAGGTGATCGCCCAGCTGGTGGAAGCTCATCACCGGGGGGCCATGGTTCGCGTGCTGCTCGATCCAAACCAGGCCTACAACCTGCACGGGTACGCGGTGCTCAGAGCGGGCGGCGTGGAGGTCCGCTGGTACCCGATTCCTCGCGGTGCGCTGCTGCATGCCAAGATCGGATTGTTCGACGGGCAGCTTGTGCTCGGGTCGGCGAACTGGACCGTGAGCGGTCTCGGCGTCAACCACGAGCTGGACATCGAGACCGGCGATCCGATCGCGGTGGCGGCCTACGCGGCGCGATTTGCCGGGGACTGGGCGCGGTCGGGTGTTTAGGGGCCTAGCTCTGGGGCGGGGGGCCGGACTGCCCGGGGGCCGGGGGTCCCGACGAACCCGCGGCTGGAGGCCCGGAGGAGCCTAGCGCCGGCGGGCCCGAGGCGGACGTGGGCCCGAAGTTGACCTGCGGGACGGCGCGATCGCCCTCATCGGCCTGGAAGAAGCCAAAGGCCTTGAAGCCCAGGACTCCGGCGATGAGCGAGGTCGGGAGTGTCTGCAGCTTGATGTTGTAGTCGCGCACGTTGCCGTTGTAGAAGCGGCGCGAGAACTCGATCTTGTCCTCGGTGGCGGTGAGGTTCTCCTGGAGGTTGGTGAATGCGGAGATCGCCTTGAGGTCGGGATAGTTTTCGGAGACCGCGAACAGGCTGCGGAGGCTCTGGCTCAGTACGTTCTCGGCCTGCCCGATCTTGGCCGGGTCGCCGGTGGCGCCCGCCGCGACGGCGGCGGCACGGGCGTTGGTCACCGCTTCGAGGGTGCCGCGCTCATGGCCCATGTAGCCCGACACGGTGTTCATCAGGTTCGGGATGAGGTCGTGGCGGCGCTTCAGCTCGACGTCGATCTCGGACCAGGCTTCCTGGGTCCGGTTGCGCGCCGTGACCAGGCCGTTGTAGGTGAAGACCAGCCACAACACGACCAGGACGACGATCCCAACGGCTATCCAGCCCATTTCGTCCCTATCCTACGCGTGGGCGCGCCGAGCCCATCGGGTCTTCTTAAGCATCTTCTTGTGCTTGTGCTTGCGCATCTTCTTGCGCCGCTTCTTGATTACCGAGCCCAATCCAACTCCCAGACATGAGTGATCTTAAAAAGGGGGGTTTACCCGCCCAACGAGGGCCCGGGAATCATACCGTAAGCTGCCGGGGCTCCGTTCGAGCCTAAACTCACGCCGATGTACTTCAGCGACGCGCACGAGGAGCTGCGGCTGCACATCCGCAAGTTCCTCGAGAAAGAGGTCCAGCCCCACCTCGAGGAGTGGGAGGAGAAGACCTTTCCCGACTCGATCTTCCGGCGGTTCGGCGAGCTCGGGTTCCTAGGCCTGCGCTATCCGCCTGAGTATGGTGGTCAGGGCGGGGACTACTTCTCGGCCGTCGTCATGTCCGAGGAGATGGCCAAGGCCGGCTGCGGTGGGCTGGGCATGGCGGTCGCTGTCCAGGCCGAGATGGCCACGCCGCCCGTGTTCAAGTTCGGCACCGAGGAGCAGAAGCGAAAGTGGCTGGTCCCCGCCATCCGCGGCGAGCAGATCGCCGCCCTGGCCATCACCGAACCGGATGCCGGCTCGGACGTGGCGGCGATCACGACCGTCGCGCGCCGGGACGGGGATCACTTCGTCGTCAACGGTCGCAAGATCTTCATCACCAACGGAGCCCGCTGCCACTGGGTGCTGGTGGTGACGAAGGGGGACCGCGAGCGCGGCCACAGGGGATTCAACCTTCTCGTCATCGAGAAGGGCACCCCCGGTTTCCAGGTCACCCGGACGCTGAAAAAGCTCGGCATGCACTCCTCGGACACGGCGGAGCTGCTCTTCGAAGAGTGCCGCGTACCCGCCGCCAACCTCATCGGAGAGGAAGGCGAAGGGTTCAAGAACCTGATGTGGGAGCTCCAGGGCGAGCGCATGATCGCGGCCGCCGGGGCGATCGCGGGCGCGGCTCGCGTGTTCGAG
>JBGQGS010000065.1:0-11472 GCA_041497555.1 Candidatus Dormibacteraceae bacterium
AAGATCTTCCCGTCCCCAACTTCGCCGGTCCGCGCGGCAACGGCCATCTTGTCGACGACCGTCTTCACGATCTCAGACCTCATCACCGCTTCGACTTTGAGTCGGGGCCGGAGGGAGATGTGCACCGCCGCTCCGCGGTACTTCTCCGTGTAACCGCGCTGAGCGCCGCATCCCTTGACCTCCGTCAGCGTCACTCCGGACACGCCGCACTCGTCGAGGACGTCTTGAACTTCCTGCAGCCGTTCGTGGCGAATGATCGCGACGACCATCTTCATGCTGACACCACCCCCTGCTGGGACGCCGGGACGGGTTCATGCGCCCCGTGTGGGTTGACGGTCGGCGTGTCCGGCTGGCGGTAGACCCCGCCCGGAACCGGCATGAACGACTCCGGGTAACCCCACATTCCATGCTCGCTGATGTCCAGTCCATCCATCTCCTCACGCGCGGAGACCCGCAGGCCGACGGTCTTCTTGATGATCCAGAACAGCCCGTAGCTGAGGGCGAAGACAGTCACGAAGGAAGCCGTCACCGCGATCGCCTGCGCACCCAGCTGGTGGAAGCTGCCGGTGTAGAAGAGGCCGCCCTGGCCGACGCCGTTGAACTTCGCCAGCGCGGGCGCCGTGAAAAGGCCGCAGCTGAGAGTGCCCCAGATGCCGGCAAGTCCGTGCGCCGGCAGAGCGCCCACCGGGTCGTCCAGGTACTTGTCGAGCGCGAGCACGCCCACCACGACGATCACTCCGGCAACCGCACCGATGACGATCGCGGCCCATGGCTCGACGTAGCCGGAGGGTGCGGTGATGGCGACCAGCGCGGCAATGGCTCCGTTGCCGATCATCCCGACGTCCATCGTCTTCGTGATCAGGTAGATGGTGCCCAGCGCAGCCACCGCACCACCGGCCGCGGCGAGGTTGGTCACCACGACGACGTCGGCGAAATGCAGGTTCGTGGCGTTCAGCGTCGAGCCCGGGTTGAACCCGAACCAGCCGAACCAGAGGATCAGCACGCCCAGCTGAGCGAGCGGCATGTTATGCCCCGGGATCGCGTTCGCCCTCCCCTTTTCGTACTTGCCGATGCGCGGGCCGAGCAACAGAAGACCGGCGAATCCGGCGGTCGCGCCGGTCAGGTGCACGACGGTCGAGCCTGCGAAGTCCTGCGAACCAAGTGTTGCCATGAGGTAGCCGCCACCGAACAGCTGGTGGCTGATGAGTGGATAGATGAAGGCAGCAAACGGAATGCCGAAGAGGATGTAGACGATGAACTTCGTGCGCTCGAGCATCGTCCCCCACACGATCGCCAGGGAGACGGCGCAGAACACGAATTCGAAGAACCATTTCGCGGCGGCAGGCGCGGTGCTGGCCGCAATCGCGGGCAAGTCCATCGTCGAGCCGGGGCTGAACGTCGGAAAGAAACCGCTGCCACCAATGAACGCGAAAGCCCCGCCGGCTCCGAAGGCCAGGCCGAAGCCCACCCCCCAGTAGGCGATAGAGCTCACGCTGAGGTTGGTGACGACCTTGGCGACAACTGTACCCACGTTCTTCATCCGGCTGAAGCCGACCTCGAGCATCGCGAAACCCGCCTGCATGAACATCACGAGGCAGGCGGCGACGATCACCCACACGGTGTCCGCTGCAACGCCGGCCGCCTGGGTCGCGGAGGTGTCATCCGCGAAGGCCGCCACCGGAACCAGAGCCGAGAAAAGGGCGATTGCTGAAGCGAGGCCAAACACGTTTGCGCGCCTCGTGAGCGATCTCTTCAATTCGAATCTCGGTCTGTACAAGGACGTCACCTCCATCAAGTTGATGACCCCACCCTAAGCGCCGACCGACGAAGCCCGAAACGTGTGGTCCCAACGAACTCTGTCGCGCACCCTCGTGTCGAACGCACGAGACTGAACGGCCTGTGGATATCTCTTGTCGTGTGAAGCACACATAGAAACGTGCTACCGATTCGTGGGGGTACCACCGTGAAGTTGGGCGCGGCCACCCCATACGATGACCGTGAGCCCGTCAAATCCAAGAGGTCAAGGGTTCATGGAGGGTGTTCATGGCGATACAGACGAAGTCGGGGAGCAAGACAAGCCCGCGCGAGGTGATCGAACGCGCGAAGGCTGAGGGCGTCGAGGTCGTCGACGTTCGTTTCATCGATCTGCCCGGGACGTGGCAGCACTTCAGCCTGCCGATCGGCGAGCTTGAGGTGGTCAGCTTCACCGAAGGCCTGGGATTCGACGGCTCGAGCATCCGCGGGTTCCAGGCGATCGACGAGAGCGACATGCTGCTCATACCCGACCCGGACTCGGCAACGATCGATCCGTGCCTCACGCACAAGACGCTGTTTCTCATCTGTGATGTCATCGACCCGATCAACCGCGAGCCATACACGCGAGATGCGCGGTTCATCGCCAAGAAGGCCGAGGAGCACCTTCGGAAGTCCGGCATCGCCGACGTGAGCTACTGGGGACCCGAGGCGGAGTTCTACATCTTCAACTCGTTGCGCTTCGACCAGAACGCGCACAGCGGCTACTACCACATCGATTCCGAAGAGGGCATCTGGAACTCGGGCAAGAACTCAGAGCCAAACCTCGCGTTCCGGCCGCGGCACAAGGAAGGCTACTTCCCCGTGCCGCCCATCGACAAGTTCCAGGACCTGCGCTCCGAGATCATGCTCAAGCTGATCGAGGCCGGGGTGCGGGTCGAGGTCCAGCACCACGAGGTCGGCACGGCCGGCCAGGCCGAGATCGACATGCGCTTCGACTCGCTGACGAAGATGGGCGACAAGATGATGGTCTTCAAGTACGTCATCAAGAACGTCGCCGCACAGCACGGCTACGTCGCGACCTTCATGCCGAAGCCGCTCTTCCAGGACAACGGCTCGGGCATGCATGTGCACCAGAGTCTCTGGAAGGATGGGCAGAACCTGTTCGCCGACAAGAGTGGGTACGCAGGATTGAGTGAGACGGCCGTCCACTACATCGGCGGACTGCTGAAGCATGCGCCGGCCCTGCTGGCGATCTGCGCGCCCACCACCAACTCTTACCGCCGCCTCGTCCCCGGTTACGAGGCGCCGATCAACCTCGTCTATTCCAAGCGCAACCGCTCGGCATGCGTGCGCATCCCGATGTATTCGACGGACCCCAAGTCGAAGCGAGTCGAGTTCCGCTCGCCAGATCCAGCCGCGAATCCATACCTGGCGTTCTCCGCCTGTCTGATGGCAGGGCTCGACGGAATCAAGCACAAGATCCTTCCTCCAGAGCCGGTCGACAAGGACATCTACGAGCTCGAGGGCGAGGAGAAGGCCAAGATCAAGTCGGTGCCCGGCTCGCTGGCGGAGTCACTCGAAGCCCTGGAGAAGGACCACGCATTCCTGCTCGAAGGCGGAGTCTTCACGAAGGACGTGATCGAAACCTGGATCGAGTACAAGCGCAAGAAAGAGGTCGACCAGGTGGCGCTTCGGCCGCACCCGTGGGAGTTCATGCTCTACAGCGACGTCTAAGTTAGAAACACTCTCCTTTTCTTTTTGTGTGAGGAAGTAGAAGCCCATAGCTAGCGTGGCCTGGCGGCCGGGTTCATCCCGGCCGCAACTTTGTTACACACTGCCTCCAAGCGCGGCGGGGATCAACTATTTCGAAAATCCCATCCCGGGAAGGTGAGCAGGGGCGCGAATCCGGCCGGGCTCGCGACGCGGAGCAAGACAGCCGAGAGCGGCCGTTGAGCGCCCCGATGAGAGGGAACCGAGCCGGTTCCCTCTCATAAGTTACATACCCAGCATGGCGCGGGCTCGAAGGGCGATCGAGATCGCAACCCGAGTTTCAGGGTCGTCCAGCTGCAGACCCGTCAGAGACTGTATGCGCTCGACGCGATAGCTCATCGAGTTGATGTGGATGCCGAGCTGGCGGGCCGCCGCCCGCCGCACCCACCGAGCCGCCGACAGTGCCTCGAGGGTCTCGAGCAAAGGGGTGTCTCGCGACTGTGCGTACTGCAGCAGCGTGCCGAGAAGCTCGTTGACGAAACGGCGCAGGGCGTCCGGGCTCTGCACCTCTAGCAGCAGCCTGAAGGCGCCCAATGAACGATAGGACGCAACGCGTCCGCGTCCCCCGGCTCGGCGCGTCAACCTCAGGGCTTGTCGGGCTTCCACGTGCGATCGCGCGAGCTCGCTGACTCCATTGGCCAGGTTGCCGATGCCAACCGAAGCCGTGCCCGGTTTCATCACCGGCGCCGCGGCGGCGAGCACCTGGGCCGAGAGCTTTTCCACGGTGGCCAGGTCAGCGCCCACGTCGTCTGGTACCAGGAATACCGCCGAGGCCGATCGCACCAGGCTGAGAGTGCCCGGGAGGCGCGATCGAATCAAGTCGCTGAGCGCGGCGTCCAGCCGGTCCTGCTGGCCGCGCGCACCGAGCGCCGCTTCTGTCTCATCGTCATCGGGTTCGAGGACTACGACCCATGCCCGCTGCGGCAGCCTGTGGCCGAGCCGTTCCGCCTGGCGGGCTACCCGTTCAGCCTCGTCGGCCTCCAGGCCACCGGCGAGGACCTCCTCCACCAGGTCCCCCCGCAGCCGGCGTTCCACTTCAGCCGCCGCTCGCTCTTTCGACAGCTCGAGCGCGAGGACAGTCGACCCGTGCTCGAGCGCTCTGCGGCGGCCGGCCGAATCCACGGTCTTCTCGTCGACGCTGACCGCCAGCATTCCCAGCACGTCCGAGCCGGCGCGAACCGGCACCACGTCCAGGGCACGCGCCGGACGGCCCGTGTTGATCCGGACCTCGCGCGCGCCCGCCTGACCAAGCGGACTCGGCAGATGGATGCGCGGCGGCATGCCGTCTGATGACTCCCCCGCTCCCCGAACCCTGTAGCCGTCAGCCGAGTAGAGCGCCGCCCGTCCGCCTGCAAGAGAGCCGACGACCTCGAGGATCGGCGGGATACCGGCGCCCTCAAGGGAAAGCTTGGTGAAACGCTCGTGGATGTCGTGGGACAGCTGGATCTCCGCGAGCTGCACCTCAGTCCGCCGCTGCAGCTCGCTGCGCTCGAGTATTCCGGCCACCTGCCCTGCGATTGCGCGCAGGAAGTCGATGTCGCCCGAATTGAAATCCCGCCTCTCGGCACTCTGCACGTTGAGGACCCCAACGAGGCGCGGCCCCGATTCAATGGGTACCGACAGCATCGAATGGAAGCGATCTTCGTCCAGGCCCGGCACCCACTTCCAGTGAGGCTCCTTGCTCACGTCCGCCACCACCGCCGGTCGTCTGCTCTCCGCGACCCAACCGGTGATTCCCTCTCCGACCGGCATCACGACCTTGCCCACCATCCGCTCGTTGAGGCCGTTGGTCGCGGTCAGCCGCAGCTCGCGGCCTCGCGCCGTGAGAAGGTAGAGCGAACAGACATCGGCTCCAATCGCCGAGGTCGTCTCGCGGATGATCAGGTCGAGCAGCTCGTCGGGCCGTTGGGTGGCCGCCGCCGCCTGGGCAAGCCGCACCAGGAAGCTGAGCTCTCGGGCGGCCAGGCTGGAGTCACCATGGCCGGTCGCCATCGCGACATCGTTCAACTTGCGGCGCCCCTTCAATTTCGTGCTAAGAGCACAACCGATACCCTCGTCTCTAGTGTGACTGATACAGAACCGAGGCGAGTGATCCATCGGCCTCGATCGGCGTTAGGCTAGGCACCAAGAGTGCCTTCTCCCCAGAACCCCACGAAAAAACCCCACAAACTCGGAGGCTTCGCCGTGAGTTTGCGGGGACCCCTCTCAGAGGCTTCGCCGTGAGTTCGCGGGGACCCCTTTTGAACGCAGGCAACTGGCGCGAGCATTTCGCCGGAGTCGACCTGCCAGTCCCGATCTTCGGCGGCGGCACCGTTACGGGAATCAACTTCGACAATGCCGCCAGCACGCCGCCTCTGAAACGGGTCCGTGATGCTGTCACCGCATTCGCCGACGTCTACTCGAGCGTTCACCGCGGCACGGGATATAAATCTCGCCTCGCGACAGAGGCATACGAGCGGTCGCGCGAGCTCGTGGCCCGCTTCCTGGGAACGGACGAGAGTTCGCAGGTCGTCATCTTCGTCAAAGGCACGACCGATGCTCTCAACCGGATCGCGGCCGAACAGGCCCGGCTCGACGGCCGGCAGGTGCTTGTTACCGAGATGGAGCACCACGCCGACCTGCTCCCGTGGCGGCATCGCAGCGGCCACGTCATGGTCGGCCTTTCGGAAGATGGCCACATCGACCTCGAGGCGATCGAACACGCGTTGAAGAACGCCGAGGGGAAGATCGGGCTCGTCGCTGTGTGCGGGGCGTCCAACGTGACAGGGTTCGTCTCGCCCATCCACGATGTTGCCGAGCTGGCGCACCGTCACGGCGCCCTCGTCTCGATCGACGCGGCGCAGCTCGCGCCTCACCACCGAATCGACGTCCGCCCCGCGAGTGACCCAGGCCACCTGGACTTCGTCTCGCTCTCCGGTCACAAGATGTACGCGCCATACGGCGCGGGCGTGTTGGTTGCACCACGCGATTTCTTTGAGGGCGCACCCGAGGTCATGGGCGGCGGAGCGATCAGCATCGTGACCTGGGACGACACCGTCTGGGCAGACCTCCCTGACCGGGAAGAAGCCGGATCGCCAAACGTGATCGGCGCTATTGCGCTCGGCGTCGCGATCGAGACCCTTCTCGAGCTCGGCTTCGACGAGATGCTGCGTCACGAGGTCGATCTGGGGACGACGCTGCACGCGCGCTTGAACGGCATCCCTGGGGTGGGCGTGCTCGGCGGAGCCGAGACAAATTCGGCGGCACCTCGGCTCGGCCTGGCCAGCTTCGTCGTGGAAGGTCTCCACCATGGACTGGTCGCGGCCGCCCTGAGCCATGAATGGGGCATCGCTGTCCGCAACGGCTGTTTCTGCGCGAACCCATACGTGTTTCACCTCCTGCACATGAACAAGCAGGCGGTCGAGGGGGTCGAAGGCGAGGTCACGGCGGGACATCGGAAGGCGCTGCCTGGCGCGGTGAGGGCCAGCCTCGCGCCTTACAACACCGCCGGAGAGCTCGAGCGTTTCGTTGAAGCGGTGACGCAGATCGCACGAGGCAGGCTGAAGGCCACCTATGAGCAGGCCGCCGACGGCACTTTCTCGCCGGCCGGCGGGTGGCCGCGCCTCCCGAGCTCGTTGAAGACATTGGTCAAGTCAACACGCTAAGGAGGAGCTAATTGATCAAGTTCATCGTCGAGGTGTTGTTGGCGATCTTTCTGCACCCGATCGCCTTCGTCCTCTGCATTATCGATATCGTCAACCGCACCGACCTGAGCGGGTTGTGGAAGGTGCTGTGGATCATCATCACCTTCTTCTGGGGCATCGGCCCCATCCTCTACATCCTGCTCGGCCGCGGCAAATTCTGGTAGGGGTGCCGAGCGCGCGCAGAGACCGCTCGGCAACCCGAGCTCTGGTGCTCGGGCTGCTCGGACTTCCGTTTGGCGTCTTCGCCCCATTCGCGGTTTGGTCGGGCTTCCGATCTCTGCGTCGCATCCGAGCCGCCGATGGAGAGCTCACCGGCGAGACTTCGGCCGCGCTCGGCCTTGCCGCAGGCTTGCTGGGCGTTGCCGCCCTCATCGTCGGAACGGCCTACTGGTTCCTGGCGTCATGAGGCTCGTTGCTCGCCTCGCCGCAGCGCTGCTGGTTCTGGGGCTCGCAGCATTTACCTATCCCGGCGCTCTGGCCGTGTCGATGGTCGTCCGGTTGACAGCGCCGCCGATGGCTGCCTCGCCGGGCCCAACGGGCGACCTGGCATGGCTGCATGTCGAGCATCCAGCTCAGGCGCGGCCCTACATCGCCGATGAGCAAAAAAGGATGGTGCTGCTGCACGGTGCCATCCCGGCCGGCCTGATCGATTTCTGGACGGGAACCGACCAATCCAGGCCAAACTCGCCGCCCTTTTACCCCATCGACCCCGCCGCGTACGCCGGCGGCCGGTGCCCAGCCAACTCGCCCGCGATTCGTTACCCGCCGTTGTGCCAGGCGGACCTGAACCAGATGGCCGAGCTTGGCTTCAATTCAGTTCGCCTGCCGCTGTCCTGGAGCCTGCTCGAGCCAGAGCGCGGCCATTTCAGCCAGACGTACCTCGACCGCGTGGCGCAAGTCGTGGACTGGGCTCGTGCAGCGGGCCTCTACGTGATCATCGACATGCATCAGAACGCGTATTCGCGCTACGTCGGGCCGGGCACGGGCGTCGACCTCTCATACCTCAGCGGTGCGCCCTCCTGGGCGACCCTCACCGACGGCTTCCCATCGCGCGTCTTTCTCGGCCAGCGCGAACTCAACCCGGCGGTCTTCGAAGCGGACAGCAACTTCTGGTACGACCGTGACGGAATCCAGGACGAGTACATCGCCACCCTGGCATTCCTCGCCAAGCGATTCAGGGACGACAGCACCGTTGCCGGCTACAGCCTGTTCAACGAACCATGGCCGGGTTGGAACCTGCCGCCAGGATTCGAAGACCTGCTGCTCTTTCCGTTCTATCGCCGTGTCATCGATGCGATCACCGGCATCCATGACGGCCTCCCGTGCTGGACCGGGTTATTCATGCCGGCGCCGTGTGGTTATCCCGACCTCGGGGTGCATGACGTCAGGCATCTGGTTTTTCTGGACACGGGCCTCCTTCGAGAGGTGACCGATTTCCCGACGCACCTGGGTTTGCCTGTCAGCTCCTACCTGAACCTCGTGCTGGCCGTGCACGCCTACACGCACATCTACACGTTCGACGCGCTCGCCCACCAGAAGCCCGCGCAGGCATCCTACCCATGGGGCGGCTACGAGCAGAGCTATTCGCTGGCTGATCGGGAGGCGAAGGCGCTCGGGGCGGCGCTTTTTGTGGCGGAGTTCGGAGATTCGCCATCGGACGACTCACTCATCGTGGCCAACCAGCTGCTCGAGCAGGAGAAGCATGAGATCGGCTTTGCCTTCTGGACGTGGAAGGAGAATGGGGGCAAGAGCAGCTGGGGGATGTTTGATGCCGCCAGGACCGACGTCTCCCCGATGTCATCCAGCGGGTGCCTTCGAACCGCGCGCGAGCGCCTGCTGGCCAGGGTCTATCCGCTGGCTTCGAGCGACCCCGGCCTCAGCTACCACTACAACTCAGACACCGGCAGTTTCAGCCTGATCGGCCATGGGCGAGCCGGCGATTCGCCGACGGTCGTGTCCATTCCGCCAGAGGTAAGGGGCGCCGTGGCCGTGTCCGGCACGGCAGTGCCGGTGACGGAGACGAGTCCGGGCGGCAGCCGGCTCCTGACCGTCACGCCGTCCGGAGGTCCGTTTTCGATCGCCGTAGCGGCCGCTCCCCTCGTCCTCTTGGGTTGTGGCTAACTTTAGTAAGCAACCCACCTGACTCTAGGCTCGGTTTAAGCGTTTCCTGAGCCGGGCTTGGGCTAATCTGAACGTGGACAGGGTGGGTAGCCGACCAGTCACCTCCGTACGCACGCGCGTCCTAACCAATGGCGCGCAGAACGGCGCCGCCTCCAATGGCGCCGCGTCGAACGGCGCCGCGAACGGCGTCACCCCGAACGGGTTTCACGCGAAGAAGAACGGGGCGACCTCTCATCGCCCGGGGACCAACGGCGCTGCGACGGTGCAGCCGGTCGTCAAGCTCACACATGTCGCGAAATCGTTCGGCCGGACGGCCGTGCTCAAAGAGATCAACCTGTCGGTGGCGCCTGGAGAGCTGGTCGAGGTCATCGGGCCGAGTGGCTCGGGCAAGACGACCCTCCTCCGGCTGGTCCACGGCCAGCTGCGGCCGAACGGCGGCCAGGTCTGGGTCCGGGGCCGCGGCCTGCACCGCTGGTGGCGCAGAGGCCTGGGCCGAATCCGCCGAGACGTCGCCTTCGTGTTCCAGGAGCACCACCTCCTTCCGCGCCTCACCGCCTTCGAGAACCTGACGCTTGCCCTGCAGGTGACCGACCCTCAGCTGCCGTTCAAGACGATCAAGCGGCGTGCGCTCGAGACCCTGGAATCGTTGGGCCTCGTCCACAAGCGCAACGCGTACCCTCATCAACTGTCCGCCGGGGAGCGCCAGCGCGTCGCGGTCGGGCGCGCTCTCGCGGCGCGACCGCGGGTCATCCTCGCCGACGAGCCCATGGCGTCGGTCGACGACGACAACGCGCGGCTGGTCATGCGCCTCCTCGAGGACGCTGCCGCAACCGGCGCGGCAGTCATCGTCGCCAGCCACAGGCACACCTTTGCTTCGAGCCGAATCCTCCGACTCCCCAGCGGGGATATCCTGCTGAACGGGTCACGGAAAGCCGCTTCGAACGGCAACGGCAAGCATGCCGCGCCACCCCTTTGGCGCCTCCTGCTTCCGCTCCGCGAGCGACCGCGCAAACATGCCCCCAAGCCCCAGCAGCTACCGCTGTGGCGCCGTTTCGTCGCTCTCACCGCCAACAGCTACCGCTTGGTGGTCTTGAGCGGACTTCGAAGCTGGAGCCGGGACGTGCGTCTGACCGCACCGGCACTCGGATCGATGGCCCTCCTGCTGCTCCTTTGCGGGACGCTGGCCATGGTTGGCATCGGCATCGGGCATGTGGCCGTCCAGCAGACCGCCCAGGCTTCCCTCGTCCGTGTCTACCTGGCTTCAGACTCGACGCCCGATGCCGTCGCAGCGCTCAAAACCCGCCTGACGGCCGACCCGCGGGTCGCCTCGGTCACCGATGTGAGTCCGGAGCAGGCGCTCGCCGAAGCGAGCAGCCGGCCAGGGCTCGACAACCTGGCCAGTCTCAGCACGACCAATCCGTTCCCGGCAAGCCTTGACGTCCAGGTCCGGATGGTGACCCAGGTTGGAGCGGTTGCCGCTTCGGTCAAGGGCGACCCGGCGGTCGACCCTGCCTACCCGACGTCGTATGACCCCGATACCTACTCTCGGCTGCGCCACGTTGCCCTGGTGGTCGGCGGCATAGCAGGCGGGCTGCTGCTGCTGTTCGGTCTGGTCGCGTACGCGGTGATCGCCAATTCCATGCGCGGCATCGCGACCGCTCGGCGTCAGGAGGTGGCTGTGATCCGCCTGATCGGCGCGCGGGGCTGGATGCTGCGCGGCCCCTTTGTCGTGGAGGGCCTGATGATCGGCGCGCTGGCCGGCGCGCTGGCCGCGGCGGCGGTCACCGGCGCCTGGCTGCTTGCGACACGATTCGAATCCGCGACCTACGCACAACTGCTTCCGGGCGTCGATACAACCGCAGTGCAGTACGTGCTCGCGGCTGTCATGGCAGCCGGCCTCTTGCTCGGCGCGCTGACGGCGATGCTGGGCTTCCGCAAGGCGCGCTCGTGAGACGCGCGCTAAGCGCGCTCGCCCTCGCTGGCGCGCTGCTGGCGCTGCAGGCCTCCGCAGCCGGCGCCACGAGCCCGTCCCCGTGCCCATCTCCGTCGGCCGCCTCCGACGCGCGGGTGAGCTGCCCGGCGACTGACCCGACGCAATCCGCTTACGACCAGCTCCGCACTCGGCTGGGAGGAGACCTGGCCA
>JBGQGS010000066.1:0-11160 GCA_041497555.1 Candidatus Dormibacteraceae bacterium
CGCAGGCTGAGGACGACGTTGCCTTCCTCATTCTCCGGCTGGAGGACATAGACCTTGATCTGGTCGCCGGGCTCAAGCCCGACCGAATCCAGGTCGCCGCGCATGCCGAGCTCTTTGCTCGAGATGACACCCTCTGCTTTGGCCCCGATGTCGACCAGGACCTCGTCCGCGTCAACCCGCACCACGATTCCATCCACGATGTCCCCGTGGTTGGGGGTCTTGAAAGCCTCCGCTTCGTAGTGGAGGTAGTCTTCCATGGTCATCGGGGCAGATAGGTCTCGGTCGGGCGCCTCCTTTTGTTCGGTCAGGACAGCACCGGACTCATTGGACAACAGACGTACCCCCTAGAGATTATTGATGTGGTGTTGGTCGTCAGAACGGCCTCCGCCAATACGAACCGCCATTGTAACGCACAACAGAGCGTTATCCCGGCAGCACCTTCGAGAGATCGTGGTTATCGATCAACCTGGTGCGACCGACCCGGACGGCAAGCACGGCCAGCGATCCGCCAGAAGTGAACGTGTCCGGGTCAACGACCTCGGCATATTCGACCCGGGCCAGCGGTTCGCCGTCGAGCCGGGCCCTGCTCAGGGCGGCGGGAAGGCCGGCGTGCTACGAAGCGGTCGAGCTGGCGGCGGGCGTTTCGGGCGCCTCGCGGGCGAGGATCGCGTCCAGCTCCTTGCCATCGAGCGTCTCGACCACCTTTAGCTTCTCGACCACTATGTCCATCTGGTGACGCTGCTGGGTGAGGATCGCCTTCGCGGTCTGATAGCCGTGGTCGACGATGCTGCGGATCTCCTCGTCGATGATCGCGGCGACCTCCTCCGAGTAGTTCCTCTGCTCCCCCAGGTCACGACCGAGGAACACGAGCTCTTCTCGGTGACCCATTGCCACGTTGCCCAGCTTGTCCGACATTCCCCACTGGGTCACCATCCGGCGGGACATCTGGGTCGCCTTCAGGATGTCGTTCTCAGCACCGGACGTGATGTCACCGAAGACGATCTCCTCGGCGACCCGGCCGCCCATGATCCCGGCGATCTGGTCCATCAGCTCGTCTCGCGAGATGAGGTACTTGTCCTCCTCGGGCAGGCTCATCGTCCAGCCCAGCGCCATGCCACGCGAGATGATCGACACCTTGTGCACCGGGTCGGTGTGCGGAAGCGCCTTCATCACGAGGGCATGACCGACCTCGTGGTAGGCGATGATCTCCTTTTCGTGGTCTGAGATGCGCCGGCTCCTGCGCTCGGGGCCCGCGATCACCCTGGCGATCGCCTCCTCGAGCTCGTCCATCCCGATCACCTTCTTGTTGGCACGGGCGGCAAGGATGGCGGCCTCGTTGATCAGGTTGGCCAGGTCGGCGCCGGTGAAGCCAGGCGTCTGGCGAGCCAGCACCTCGAGGTCGACCGTCGAGTCGAGCGGCTTGTTGCGCGCGTGTACGTCGAGGATCGAGCGGCGGCCCTTGATGTCGGGGCGGTCGAGCGTGACGTGGCGGTCGAAACGTCCCGGTCGGAGCAGGGCCGGGTCGAGCACGTCCGGCCGGTTCGTGGCTGCGATCACGATCACGTGGGTGTTGGTGTCGAAGCCATCCATCTCGACGAGCAGCTGGTTGAGGGTCTGCTCGCGCTCGTCGTGACCGCCGCCGAGGCCCGCGCCGCGCTGGCGTCCGACGGCGTCGATCTCATCGACGAACACGATGCACGGCGAATTCTTCTTGGCCTGGTCGAACAGGTCGCGCACACGGCTGGCGCCGACACCGACGAACATCTCGACGAACTCCGAACCGGAGATCGAGAAGAAGGGCACGCCGGCCTCTCCCGCCACGGCCTTGCTCAAGAGCGTCTTGCCGGTACCAGGAGGTCCGACTAACAGCACACCCTTGGGGATGCGTGCCCCCAGGGCGACGAACTTCTCGGGGTACTTCAGGAACTCGACGATCTCCGTCAGCTCCTGTTTTGCCTCATCGACACCCGCCACGTCGGCGAAGGTGATCGCGGGCTTGTCGCCGGCGATCATCCGCGCCCGAGACCTTCCGAACGAGATCGCCTGGTTGTTGCCGCTTTGGGTCTGGCGGAGCACCCACCACATGAAGGCGGCGATCAGGATCACCAGGATGATGTTCGGTAGCAGCACGCTCAGCAGGTAGCTGCCGCTGTTGTTCTTGTCGTAGAAGACGTCCACCTTGTCCGCGGTCTGGAGCTCGCTGAGCCAGGTGCCACCCGAAGCCGGGTCTGGCAGCACGACGTTGTGCTTGCGACCCCCGGAGTCGATGGCGATTCCATCGGTGCCGTTGATCTCGAGGGACTTGACGTCGCCCTGAGCGGCCTGGGTCATCAGCGTGGAGAAGTGCCAGTCAGTCGAGCTCTGCCCGTTCTGCAGCGACTGCCAGGTGAACCAGAAGACCAGGCCGAGCACGACGACCAGTGCGAAATAAAACAGGCTGGAGCGTGGGAAACGACTCAACTCGACTCTCCTCGAGGCATGCGGTTCGGCGTTTCTAGCCTAACAACTTTGGGCTTCAAACGGTCTGGCATGGGCGAGATTGCGACGTGCAGGGCCGGTCCGCCCGGGTCGCTGGCGAGATCGGCGTCCACGGTGATTCCCAGGACCCACGCGAGCCGATCGCCGGCGAAGACCAGTGGCCAGGAGTCGCGATCTTCTCGCGGAACGCGTGCGTCGACCAGGATGTCCTGCAGCTTGCGCGAGCCCCTGCCGCCGGCCGGGCGCATGCGCAGGCCGGGCTTCCGGAATCCAAGTCGGACCTGGAGGTCAGGTCTCAGGTGTGCCACATTCGGATCGTCGCAGCCGTTGCACCACTTGACGTGGAGCTTCGGTCGGCTGGCGTTTTGGGCACGAGCGACTTCCAGCGCGACGACTTCCATTTGGTGACCCACGATACGAAACCGCCGACCGCCGGGGAGGTCCACGCCCCGGCCGCCACGTCCGCCGCTTGCCAGCCGGAGCATCGACTTCAGATGGACGCGCGAGAGGCCAGGCTGCAAGCCTCCGGCGTTCGAGTACATACGTTTCATCAGCTCGACGGCGACGGGTTCCGGCATGCGCGCCATATCCCACCTCGAGGTCGGCCCAGCGCTGAGCTGAACCTGTGCCTGCAGCTCGATCGCCTCCTGTAGGGCGGCAGCCTGCCGGGCGGCGGCGTAGAACCGGCGGCCGATGCCCGGCCGGTCTCGCTCTAGGGCAGGAAGGATTTCATGTCGCACGCGGGCACGCGCGAAAATAAGATCCGCGTTCGCAGGATCCGCGTAGGCCACGATGTCGCGCTTTTCCAGAAAGGCGACGACCTCGCTTCTCCAGACTCCGAGCATGGGCCGGACGTACGAGGCGCGGCTTGACGGCATGCCCCGCAGGCCGGCGAGCCCACACCCCCGCATCAGGTGCAAGACGACGCCTTCGACGAGGTCGTCAGCCGTGTGCGCGAGCGCGACCACGTTTGCGCCAACTTGATTGCGGGCGCGCTCCAGGAATTCGTATCGAAGGGCGCGCGCACCGGCCTGGACCGAGCCGCGCGGCATGGGCGACTTGCGCCGCTCGGTCACCAGTCTCACCGCCAACCTGTCACACAGAGCGCCGGCCTGTTCGGCCACCCTGTCCGAGCCCTCTCTCAACGCGTGGTCGAAGTGGGCCGCCGCCAGATCGAAACCAAGCTCATGGATCGCGACCAGCAGAGCGGTCGAATCGGGGCCCGCTGAGACGCCAACGAGCACACGATCTCCGGGTCGGATGAGCCCGGAGCGTTGAATGCCCTCGATGAGGGGCTCGGAGGAGTGCGTCCGCAGCATGGTGGTGCCGGCTGGACTCGAACCAGCGACAACGCGATTATGAGTCGCGCGCTCTACCACCTGAGCTACGGCACCGCGCAAGCCGGGCGCGAGCGGGGCGCCCTCGAAGGAGAAGATCCTATCTTGCGGTCTGTGCGCGCGCCTTCAGCTTGCGCTTCTTCACCCGTCGCTTGGCCAGCGCCACTCGCTTCCTCTTGTTCAAGCTTTCTCCAGAATGCGGCGGGTCCGAGCAGATTCCCTGTGAGGCCCGGCTCGGTGGTGTTGGTCGAGATTGGTTGCGGAGGTCGGATTCGAACCGACGACCTTCGGGTTATGAGCCCGACGAGCTGCCGCTGCTCCACTCCGCGTTCAAAAGTATACCGCCGGCCTTAGGACCGGCCCGCGGAGCTCAGTGAGTGCGTGGCGAAGGCGAAGGCGAAGGGGACGGCGATGGGGATGGCGCCGGCGACGGTGTGGGCGCAGCCGTGACGAGATACAAGCGCTCCTGCGGGCGGGCGTAGCCGTTGAGCCTCGCCTCCTCTTCGGCGGCCGCCCCTGAGGTGATGGCCTGCACATCTTTGCGGTAGCCCTGGTTTTGCGCGGCGAGGACCGTGTTCTGGTTGCGCAGGGCGGCCACCTGCTGGCTGAGCTTGTGACCGATGTACGCCTCCTGGGTGAAGGCGACGCCGGCCCAGATCACGGCAACCCCGACCGCTGCGAAGACAACCGCTTGGCGCATTCCAAACGCGCTGGTGCGCAGGGTGCCGGAGGCGACAATGACTCTGTTGTATCTCATGCTGCGTCGTGTTCAGGACTACCGGCCGAAGTGGAAGCCGACTATAGCAAACGCCCCCTAGCCGCTTTCATCCCAGCGCTGGGCCAGCTCGTCTGCATCCAGGTCGCGGAAGGTCCGGCCCTCTTCCCGCAACAACGCTTCGGCCTTGGAAAAACGGGCTCGAAAGCGCTGGCCCGCGACCCGCAGTGCGTCCTCGGGATTGACCTTCAACCGGCGCGCCAGAGAGACCATGGCGAAGAGCAGGTCGCCCATCTCCTCAAAGGTCTGCTGCGCGTCAGACGCGGTGGCCAGCTCGCGAGCCTCTTCAGCGACAGAATCGGCTGCCTCCTTGGGTGATGTGAAGTCAAAGCCCACGCGCGCCGCGCGCTTCTGCAAGCCGAGTGCCCAGGCGAGGGCCGGCAAGGTCGTCGGGACGCGGTCGACCACGGATTCGTCCTTGCCGGCCTTTCGAGCCTCGTGAAGCTTTTGGTGCTCCCAGTTGCGGAGCACCTCGTCGGCGTCCGCGACGGAGGTCGTGCCGAAGACATGGGGGTGGCGAGCGACCATCTTCGCCGCGACCGCTTCCGAAACCTTCGCGGCATCGAACCGGCCGTCCTGCGCGGCGATCTCGGCATGCATGGCAACCTGCAGGAGGAGGTCTCCGAGCTCTTCCATCATCTTGGCGTCGTTGCCTGAGTCGATCGCCTCGAGCAGCTCATAGGTCTCTTCGAGCAGGTACGGCCGCAGCGACTCGTGCGTCTGCTCCCGATCCCACGGACAGCCACCCGGAGCCCGAAGCCTCGCCACAACCTCGAAGATCGCTTCGATTCCGGGCGAGTGCTGCGTTTCGCTCGATCCAGACATGGGATTTGATTCTGGCACTAGCTGCCGGCTACCGCGACACCGCGACCAGCCTCGTAAAGCTCGGCCATCTCGTCGAGCAATTGCAGCAGATCCCGCTGCCAACCTTCTCCCTGCCGTCGCAGCTTCAAACGGTTCGGTCCAACCGCGATCCGGCCCGCCATTCGTCTCGACAGCTCGTCCACATCGAGGAAGCTCTGCGGGTCGACTCGAATCACGATGTCGTGGCCCTCGGCCACCACACCGCGCAGGCCCATTCGCTGTCCGCGCAGCTTGATGCGCAGCGAGTAGGCGAGGTTGTCGAGCTGCGTCGGGCCCGGGCCGTAGCGATCCTCCAGCGAGCGCAAGACACCATCGAGCTCCTGCTCGTCTTCGGTGGCCGCGAGCTGTCGGTACGCGCCCAACCGCAGTTTCTCGTCGCGAATGTACGAACGCGGGATGAAATGGTCTAGCGGCAAATCAAGGTTCATCTCAGTGGTCGAGAGCACGTCCCCCACGGCGGTTTCTTCGGAACCGCTGCGCATCTTTGCCACCGCGCCCTGCAGCATCTGCAGATACATCTCGAATCCCACCGCCGCGATCGCACCGTGCTGCTCCGTGCCCAGCAGGTTGCCGGCTCCGCGGATCTCGAGGTCGCGGAGGGCGATCTTGAATCCCTGGCCGAGCTCGTGCAGTCCTGAGATGACGTCGAGTCGCTTGTCTGCTTGCTCGGTCAACGAACGACGCGGGTCGTAAAGAAAGTACGCGTACGCCCGCCTTCCAGATCGACCGACGCGGCCGCGAAGCTGATAGAGCTGGGCCAGTCCGAAGCGGTCCGAGCGCTCGACGATGATCGTGTTGACGTTGGGGATGTCGAGCCCTGACTCGATGATCGTCGTACAGACGAGCACGTCGAACTTGGCCGACTCGAAATCAACCATCACGTGTGCCAGCTGGTCCTCGGCCATCTGGCCGTGCCCGACGGCGACTCGCGCCTCAGGCACCAGCTCCCGGATACGTTCGGCAGCCTTCTGGATGGTCCGCACCCGGTTGTGGACGTAGTAGACCTGGCCCCCACGCTGCAGCTCGCGCGTGATCGCCTCGCGGATCAGCTCGTCCTCGTCCGCCGTCACGTAGGTCTTGATCGGCTGACGTTCTTCGGGCGGAGTCTGGATCACGCTCATGTCGCGGATTCCGCCCACCGCCATGTGCAGCGTCCGCGGTATCGGCGTCGCTGAAAGTGAGAGCACATCGAGTTGGGTCCGCAGTTTCTTCAGCCTCTCCTTCTGCATTACACCGAAGCGGTGCTCCTCGTCGACGATGAGCAACCCGAGTCGCTTGAACCGGACGTCCCGCTGAAGAAGCCTGTGCGTCCCGACCACGATGTCGACCTGACCAGCTTTGATGCCTTCGATGGTGCGAGCCTGCGTCTCGTCGTCGACGAATCGCGAAAGCATCTCGACGACGACAGGGAACTTAGCCAGCCGTTCGCGAAACACATGGAAGTGCTGCTGGGCGAGCACGGTGGTCGGCGCAAGAAGCGCGACCTGCTTTCCGCTCATGGCCGCCTTGAAAGCCGAGCGGAGCGCCAGCTCGGTCTTACCAAACCCGACGTCGCCGCACAGCAGCCGATCCATCGGCTTGTCCGACTCCATATCGGCCTTGATCTCCGCCAGCGCGGCCACCTGGTCGGGAGTCTCCTCATAAGGAAAGGACGACTCGAGCTCCTCCTGCCAGGCGGTGTCCGGGGCGAACGCGATGCCGGGCCTCGCCTCCCTCAGCGAATAGATCTTGAGCAGCTCGTCGGCCACGTCCTGGACGACTTTTCGCGCTCGGCCTCGCGCGCGCGTCCAATCGCTGGTCCCCAACCGGTGGAGCGCCGGCTGCCCTTCCCCACCAAGGTACTTCTGAACGCGGTCCAGGTTCTCCACCGGGACGAAAAGCCGATCACCCTCGGCGTATTCGAGCTCGAGGTACTCACGGTGAGCGCCTTCCGATTCGATGAGCCTCATTCCTTTGAAGAGGGCGACGCCGTGATCGACGTGGACGACCAGTTCATCCGGGGCGAAGTCGAGCGTGAATTCCTTGGTCAGATCCTTGGCTTGAGTCCGACCGCCGCGGGACCCACGCGAAGGTCGGCGCAGCCGGCCGAAGAGCTCGGCATCGGTGGCGAGGTGAAACCCGATCTCAGTCTGCGAACAGCCGGCTGTGATGTCGATGTCCGCGCGCCGCAATGCCGGTCCGAGCTCGAGATCCAGGTCAAGGTCCACCTCGGCGACCGATGCGCTCACTCCGCTTTCGTCGAGGAAGGCTTTCAGCCGCTCGGCCTGTTCTGTCGCGAAGATGACGGTCGACGAGTCACTCAACGCGGCAAGGTCTGCTGCGGCTCGTGGTCGGCCGACCAGAGGCCCGAGCTCGAGCCAGCCGAGGTCAACCGCGTCCCCAGTTGACTCACCGGCCCTCAGCTGAAGATGGGATCGCCCGTCGAAATCGTCCAGGCGAGCGACGCTGACCGCGGGCAAGGTGAACCCCCTCGGCAGCTCACCACCGCCTGCTTCAGCTGCCGCCAGCATCTCGGCTTCTTCGATGACCGACCGAGCGTCCGCCAGTTGCCGCTCCCGGTCGAAGTCCAGCACGGCCGCACCCGCGGGAACATGATCCAGCAGCGATGGGCGATTGGGATCCAGATAGGCGGCATAGAACTCGACTCCGGGAAACGCGGCGCCCGATTCGAGCCGAACAAGCTCGTCCTCCCACTCTGACCGGACATCAGCTCTGAGGCTCTCGAGCGAGACGGATTCACGGAGTCGGGCAACGGCTGCTGCGCCTCGGTCCGGACCAAGCAACAGTTCCCGCCCTGTCCTTATCGACGCTTCCGGGACCGCCATGACGGATCGCTGGTTTTCGGGATCGAACAGACGGAGCGTCTCGACAACCTCCCCTGCCCACTCGGCTCGAACAGGTGCGTCGGCGGCTGCGGGAAAAACGTCGAGGATCCCCCCGCGAAGAGAGAACTGCCCGCGGTCCTCGACGAGCGGTTCCCTTGAATATCCGAGCTCAACCAGGCGAAGCGCCACGGCGATAGGGTCGGGTCCTCGACCCGGCGCCAGGGCGAGCGTCCCCTCGACCAGGTCCCGAGGGGAGATGGTCTGCCTGGTGAGTGCGCGCCTCGACGAGACGACCACCGCCGGTTCATCACCCGCACGCGACAGAGCGGCCAGCGCCTCGAGGCGCTTGTTGACGGATTCGTCGAAGGCAGGCGGCCGATCCAGGAAGGAAACGCCGATTTCGGCGAAGACGTGAACGGGCGGATACCCGGCAAGCCACGGTCGCAACTCGTCGCAGAAGCGCTCGGGCGCCGGTACCAGGATCAGCACCGGGCGGCGCTGCGGGGCACAGGCGCGAACCACGGCGCCGGCGACGATCGGCCATGCCGGGCGGGGCAGCCGGCCGATCTCGAGCTCACGTGGGGCGCCGCCGATCCACCGCTCGACAGCCGGCGCCGCCGAGATGGCGCTCTTCCAAAGTGAGGTCACGCCAGCTCCTCGCACCCAAGGGAGCCGGCGCGGTTGTAGCGGTCCATGGCGCGCTCGGCACCAGATTCGAGCGCGAGCTCCAACGCGCTCGCGACTCCATCGATGACGCTCGGAAGGCGCGCCGACTCTGCTTTCGTGAATCGTCCCAGGACGTACTGCCGCCCTGGCTGAGATCCCTTTCGCGCCGGCTTGCCGATGCCGACCCGAAAACGCACGAAATCGGGAGTGCCCAGAGAGCTGATCAAGGACAGGACTCCGTTGTGTCCGGCACCGGAGCCTCCACGCCTGATTCGCATGCGGCAGAGGGGTAAATCGAGCTCGTCGTACACGACCCATGTCTGCTGCGGTGTCACATGGATGTCCCGCAGCGCTTTGGCCACCGCCTGTCCGGATAGGTTCATGTACGTCTGCGGCATGATCAGCCAGACGCCGTGTCGCTCCGAATGGCCCACGAGCGACTGCCAGCGCTTGCGGTCGATCCGCACCCCCAGCCGGCGTGCGAGCTCACGCACACAAGCAAATCCGAGATTGTGGCGAGTATCGGCATACTCCGACTCCGGATTGCCCAGGCCAACGATCAAGCGCTCTTCGACGACTGTCCTTTCTTCCATCCAAAATCCAAGCAGACGCACTTGGGCCCGCGGCGAGTGCCGCAGACCCTTGACGGATTGAGTTTACCCGGAGCTCAGAGACGTCCCGGCGCGATCTGCAGTCCGGACAGCGCCAGCGCGCCGATCGTGAGCCGGGACATCTCCTTCCGCTGCTCGGCGGATCCGTGGTCCCAACCGAGCAGATGCAGCAGCCCATGGACGCACAAGAGGCCCAGCTCGGTCTGCTCGGGTTGACCGTATTCACGCGCCTGGCGAACGGCCATCGGCCATGAGATGGCGAGGTCCCCGACGTGCTGGTGCGAGCCCGCGAACGAAAGGACGTCCGTGACCGAATCGATGTCCGCGAAGTCGCGGTTCAACCGTCGCAGCTCGTCGTCCGTGGTCAGCCTGACGGCGATGGTCGCGGTCCCGTTCGGCAGCCGTGCCTCGACTTCAGGGACGGAAGCCGCTCGCTGCAGCACGCCGCGCAAGAACGCCGGCGGAACGGGGGTGCGCATCCCCTTGAACACCTCGACCTCCAACCGCGCGCGCTCAGCCACCGTCAGCAAGTAAACCGGGTACAGTCACTGGCCGTGCGGATCCTGGTGAGTGGCGGAGCCGGTTTCATCGGCTCCCACGTAGTCGACGCATATATCGCCGCTGGCCATGAGGTCGCAGTCCTCGACAACTTCAGCACTGGTCGCGAGGACAACGTGAACGAGGCGGCGGTTGTGCACCGGGTCGACCTGCGTGATCAATCGCTGGTGGAAAAAGTGGTCTCGACATTCCGGCCCGAGCTGGTGAACCACCATGCCGCACAGTCGGAGGTTCCGAAGTCTGTGGCCGACCCCACTTACGACGCACAGGTCAACATCATCGGCGGTCTGAATCTCCTGAAGGCCTGCGTGGATCACCAGGTGCGCAAGGTGATCTTCAGCTCGACAGGTGGGGCGCTTTACGGCGAGCCCGACATAATACCCGCCGCGGAGGACCATCCCGTCCGACCCCTGTCGCCATATGGCACGAGCAAGCTGGCCTTCGAGCAGTACCTCGGCACTTTCCGGCGCACATACGGACTCGACTACACCGTCCTGCGTTACGCGAACATCTATGGCGCGCGGCAGGACTTTCACGCCGAGGAAGGTCGAGTGATCGCCATCTTCGCCAGCCGCATGCTCGAGGGCAAAGCCGTCACCATCGACGGGACTGGCGAGCAGTCGCGCGACATGCTTCATGTCGGCGACGTGGCCACTGCGAACCTGGCGGCGCTCGAGAAGGGGTCTGGCGGCACCGTCCACGTCAGCACAGGGATTCCGATCACGATCAACGACCTCTTCAGGAAGCTCGCCGTGCTCACCGGTTACCGTCTCGAGCCAAACTTCGGGCCTTCGCGAAAAGGCGACGTTTACCGCATCGCTCTCGATAATCAACGCGCGCGCGTCGAGCTTGGTTGGGAACCTCGAGTGAGTCTCGAAGAAGGTCTCAGCCTCACGGTCGACTATTTCCGCGGGCAGGTTTCGAGACCTCGAACTTGAAGTTCGTCGACCAGCTCCGCGCCGGTTGATGCAAGCGCTCGCTTTCCTGCACAGCGTGGGAGCTTGGGCGCTTCTGGTCTTCGCGCTCGCGCTGGCAGTCTGGGGTAC
>JBGQGS010000067.1:0-10802 GCA_041497555.1 Candidatus Dormibacteraceae bacterium
ACCTCGATGTCGGCTCGTCGCATCCTGGGGCTGGAGTCGGTCCCAAGGGTTGGGCTGTTCGCCCATTAAAGCGGTACGCGAGCTGGGTTTAGAACGTCGTGAGACAGTTCGGTCCCTATCCGCCGTGGGCGTAGGAGACTTGAGGAGGGTTGACCCTAGTACGAGAGGACCGGGTTGAACGGCCCGCTAGTGTACCGGTTGTCACGCCAGTGGCAGCGCCGGGTAGCCATGGCCGGTTTGGATAAGCGCTGAAAGCATCTAAGTGCGAAGCCAACTCCAAGATAAGGTTTCCCACCGGGTTAACCGGGTAAGGGCCCTGGTAGACAACCAGGTTGATAGGCCGCAGGTGTAAGAGAAGCAATTCTTTGAGCTGAGCGGTACTAATAGCCCGAGGGCTTGTTCACCTATAACTCACTCTTCAGATCACTGAGGAGAATCGCAAACGTCAACGGATCCAGCGCTGAAAGCACTGGAGAATCTCATAGACCTTTCGGTTGTTGATCACTGGGTGGTTTGATTCGGCGCAGGTATATTGCCAGGACTGAATCCCACAGATCCCGACCGGAACGTAGACCTGCACTGGGCCGCGCGCGCGATCGAGCTTGCGCGCCAGGCGGACTTCAGGACGAGCCCCAATCCGATGGTGGGCGCTGTCGTGCTCGACGCGGACGGACGCATGGCCGGCGAGGGCTACCACCGACTGGCCGGGCAGCCGCACGCCGAGGAAGAGGCCCTCGCGGCCGCCGGCGACCGCTGTAGGGCCGGCACGCTTTACGTCAATCTCGAGCCCTGCACGCACGACCACCGCAACCCTTCGTGCGCCCAGGCCGTGATCGACGCCGGTGTGCGCCGCGTCGTCGTTTCGATGACCGACCCAGACGTGCGGGTGCGCGGAGCCGGCCTCCGCATGCTGGAGAACGCCGGCGTCGAGGTTGCCGTCGGCGCGCTCGAGGAGCGGGCCCTCAGACTGAACGAGTTCTACGTCAAGCATCGCCTGACCGAGCGGCCCTTTGTGACCGCCAAATTCGCCATGAGCCTCGACGGCAAGATTGCGACGCGCTCTGGCGAGTCACGATGGATCACCGGCGAGGAGGCTCGCGCACACGCTCATCGGCTCCGTCACGAGCACGACGCGATCCTGGTCGGCGTCAACACGGTGATCGCCGACGATCCCGAGCTGACCGTCCGGGTCGCCGGCGACAGTTCGCGCCAGCCGCTTCGGGTGGTCGTCGATTCGCAGCTCCGGATCCGCCAATCGGCCAGGATCGTCGGTTCCAACACGCTGATCGCCAGCACGCGGCAGGGTCGCGTCGGAGCCGCCGAGGTCCTTCGCTTGCCCGCCGCGGCCGATGGCCGCGTCAGCCTCCCGGCGCTGCTGGACGAGCTAGGCCGGCGCGGCACCCTCAGCCTGCTGGTCGAGGGTGGCGCCGAGGTCCACGCCTCGTTCTTCGCCGAGGGCCTGGTGGACAAGGTTTACGCGTACGTCGCGCCGCGCCTGATCGGCGGCAAAGAGGCTCCAGGTCCGCTGGGTGGAGCTGGCGTGGAACACCTGACAGGGTCGACCCAACTCCACGAGCTGGATTTCGCCCGCCTCGGCGATGACATTGTGATCAGCGGGTATGTCGATGTTCACCGGGATAGTTAGCGCCGTCGGGACGGTGCGTGAGGTCGGGCCGCACCGGATTGGAATCGAGCACGCCCAGACCGCCCGGAAGCTCAAGCGGGGCGCCAGCGTGGCCGTGAACGGCTGCTGCCTCACGGTCGTCAAGAAGTCCGGGACAGCCTTCTTCGCTGACGTGGTGCCGGAAACGCTCCGCCGTACCAACCTGGGCGCGTTGAAGGTCGGCGCTCCCGTCAACTTGGAGTTGCCGGTGGCGGCAGGTGGCCTGCTGGATGGCCACCTCGTTCAGGGACACGTCGACTCCACAGCCAGAGTCAAACACGTGGCCAGGGCCGCAGCCGGCCGCGAGGTCGTAATCGAGCTGCCCCGCTCCCTCGAGCATTTCGTCGCGGAAAAGGGATCGATCGCGGTGGACGGGGTGAGTCTTACCGTGGCCGCGGTCGACGACAAAGCGTGCACTTTCACCGTCGCAGTCATCCCCCACACGCTGGCGGCCACCATCGCCGCCGAATACGAGCGAGGCTCTATCGTCAACCTCGAGGCCGACATCGTCGCCCGCTACGTGGCTCGAAACCTCCGCCGGTAGTATTCAAGCAGCATGGGCCTGGCGACAGTGCCGGAAGCGATCGCCGACTTCAAGGCGGGTAAGTTCGTGATCGTGGTCGACGACGAGGACCGCGAGAACGAGGGGGATCTCGTCGTGGCCGCTCAGTTGGTCACGCCCGAGCACATTAGCTTCATGACCCGCCATGGATCGGGCCTGGTCTGCATGCCGGTCATCGCCAGGCGCCTCGACGAGCTCGGCATCGCGCCGATGGTCGAACGCAACACCAGCCGGCTGGGGACGGCGTTCAGCGTGAGCATCGACGCCAAGGAAGTCACGACCACGGGCGCCTCGGCCTACGACCGCGCCGCGACCATCCGCAAGGTCCTGGAGCCATCGGCCAAGGCATCCGACTTCTCGATGCCGGGGCATACGTTTCCGCTGCGTGCTGCCGAAGGGGGAGTGTTGACCCGAGCAGGTCAGACCGAAGCCGCGGTCGACCTTGCGGTCCTGGCCGGCCTCTACCCGGCCGGTGTGATCACCGAGCTCATGAAGCCTGACGGCACGATGGCGCGCATGCCCGAGCTCGAACGCTTCTCTGACGAGCACGGAATCAAGCTCATCACGGTCGAGCAGCTCATCGCCTACCGGCGCCGGAACGAGAAGCTGGTTGCACGCAGGGTCGAAGCGGCGATTCCGATCGGCGACAAAGAGCCACGGATGTGGAAGCTGTATGCCTACGAGGACACCCTGCGTCGAGAGAACCACCTGGCATTGGTCCTCGGCGACATCGATCCGAAGACGCCGGTGCTCTTGCGCGCGCACTCGGAGTGCCTCACCGGTGACATCTTCGGCAGCTTGCGCTGCGACTGCGGCGCGCAGCTGCACGCCGCCATGGAGATGATCGCCGCCGACGGCGTCGGGGTGATCCTTTATATCCGCCACCAGGAAGGCCGCGGGATCGGTCTCCTTGACAAGCTGCACGCGTACAACCTGCAGGACCGCGGACTCGATACGGTTGAAGCCAACGAAGCGCTGGGCCATCCCGCGGACAAGCGGGATTACGGAATCGGGAGCCAGATTCTGTACGATCTCGGCGTCCGCAAGATCCGGCTGCTCACCAACAACCCGAAGAAGATCTACGGGCTGGAGGGGTTCGGTCTCGAGGTGGTCGAGCGCGTCCCGATCCGAGTTAAATCCAACCCGTACAACGAGCGGTACCTCAAGACCAAGAAAGACAAGCTCGGACACCTGCTCTAACTGGTGGGTGAGAAAGGCGCCAAGCCGGACCTGAGCGGAGGGGAACTGAACATCGCCGTCGTCGTGGCTCGCTTCAACGAAGACGTCTCAAAGCGGCTCTTGCGGGGCGCCCTCGCCGCGCTCGAAGAGCACGGCGTTGAAGCTCCCGATGTCTACTGGGTGCCGGGCTCTCTAGAGCTTCCAGTCATCGCCCTGGCGCTCGCGGAGAAGGGCGGCCACGATGCGATTGTCTGTCTGGGGTGCGTCATCCGGGGCGAGACGTATCACTTCGAGCTGGTCGCAGGACAGGCGGCTGCCGGCATCATGCAGGTCCAGCTGGACACCGGCGTGCCGGTGACCTTCGGCGTGCTGACCACAGAGGACAAGGACCAGGCGCTGGCTCGCTCAGGCCCGAAGAACAACAAAGGCGCTGACGCCGCCGAGGCGGCCATCGAGATGGCCAACCTGCTGCGGAGCATTCAGGGGTAGCCGGTGCTTAACAACCTGGGTTGCCCAGGCCTAGCCTCGGCAGTACCCTGACCCGCGGTTCGGAGCGCGGGTTGGCGGAGGGCCCGAAAGGGCGGACCCTGCAGCTAGCCGCTCGTCGAGACGGCGACCACGCTCGTGCCGGCCGGAACCACGACGAAGCCGTCGGTCGCGGCGGGAGTGCTGAAATGCTGCGCGGAACCCAGGCCGGTCGAGTAGACGACCGAGCCGGAGGATGGGTCAAGCGCGAAGAGGGTGCCGGAATCAGGTTCGATCGCCCAGACCGCGCCTGCGGCGATGATCGGTGACCCAAGAACCGGATGCGCCGCATGCCAGGCGATGTCGAGCGAGCTCGTATTTACCGAAAGGGCGTAGAGGCCGTCGGCGCACGGCACGAAAACAGTGGAGCGCGACCAGGCTGTGCCGCCCCAAGACCCAGAGCAGACGGGCCGGCTCGCAACCTGACCGCCGACACCGCCCAGGCTGCCGGCCTTCAGCAGGTAGGCGACGCCCTGCTTGCCGATCGCTACGACAACGCCGAGTGATGGGAGAACTGTCGCGCCGACTGAGCCAAGATCCGTGTCGCTTGCATTCAGCGAGACCCAGTTCGGTGGCGCGAAATAGGAGCGGACGGACCGCAGGTCAGGTGACAGCTCGATGACCGAGTTGCTGAAGTCGAAGGTCGATTGCGATGCACCGTTGCCGCTGACGACATACACGCTGCCGTCTGGCCCGATCGTCGGGCCTTGCGGGCTCCAGATGCCCGCCTCGCGAGCGCTGGGCACTTTGTAGAACAGGGTGCTGCCACCCTTCAGCGGCACCGCGACTACGTATCCGTTGTATTGCCCGCAGTCACCGTACAGCCCGCCGAGCGGCACGTAGACGTAGTCCGAGCCCAGGGCCAGCGCCCCTCGTTCCTGCTGCACCGCCGGGTTGGACCCGAGCGGGTCGACGTCCTGCTGGGAGACGACCGATCCATCGGCGAGGCTCAGCGTGAAGAGCACGTGGTGGTGGCTGTGTAGGAAGGCGACGACGTAGAGTCGGCCGGTGACCGGGTCGGCCGCAGGCGTACCCGTGATGCCGGTCGCCGGCCCGATGTTGCCGCAGGGCAGAGAAGCGGCGTCCACCGGCGCGCCGAGATTCGTCTTCCACACCACGGATCCGCTGAAAAGGTCGAGCGCGTACACGGTGTTGCTTTCGGTCGCCGCCAGCACGTGACCGGCAACGATCAAGGGCGAGGCATAGACAGCGCCGTCGAGGTGGGCCGTCCACGCGACTGCCGGAGTGCTCAGCGCCGGCGCCGTCGGGCCGAGACCGGTGCGAGCGCTGTTTCGGTGGTACTCGGGCCAATCGGCGGCGAGGGCGGGGGATGGAGAGACCGATGGGGCGGCCGAAGGGGCTGGCGTCGACGGGGCGGATGAGCCGGAGCCGCAGCTGGTCTCGATCAGCGCCAGGGCCAACCCGAGCAGGGCTACGGTCCGGACGTTATTAATGGGCCTCCGCGAACTCACTGCGAAGCCTCCGATTCAAGGGTCCCTGCGAACTCACCGTGCGGCTCCCGAGTTCGTGCGGCTCTTTGGTGGGGAATTCACAGACCCCAGCTGAACTTGCGAACCGGTTCCAGGCGCGCCCGCTCCGGGGCGATCAGGCGGGCCCGTCCCTGGATCGCAACCCCGCGCTTCGGCCCCATCGCATCGACGACCATCGCGGTCCGCGTCTCGGTTTTGAGGTTGCGCAGCTTGACTCCGTCGACGTCGAACTCGAGCGCGCCATCATCGTCAATTGCGTACATCACCGGTGCGACGTGAGGCCAGCCTGCCGGCCCGACCGTGGCGAAGCGCCCGATCCGCTGTGACCGCAGGAACTCGAGCTCGGCGGCACTGAACACCATCAGCCTTCACATCCTAGACTCAACGGTTCATGGCAAAGACCGCCGAACCCAGCATCGGAACCATTGGTGGATACACCATCCGGCGGCGCGAGCTCCTCGACCGGCTCGACGGTGCGTACCTGGAGCTCGAGCACGACCGCACGGGCGCCCGGCACATTCACATCGAATGCGGTGACGACAACAACGCATTCGCCGTCTTCTTCCCGACGGTGCCGAAGGACTCCACCGGGGTTGCCCACATCCTTGAACATGTCGTGCTCGCCGGCTCGCAGCGATACCCGGTCCGCGACCCGTTCTTCAGCATGACGCGCCGCTCGCTGGCCACCTTCATGAACGCCATGACCAGCGCCGACTGGACGGTATACCCGTTCAGCACGCGCAATGCCAAGGACTTCATGAACCTCCTCGACGTCTATCTCGACGCGACGTTTTTCCCGCGCCTGACCGAGGATTCCTTCAAGCAGGAGGGGATCCGCTTCGAGTTCGAAGACCCGGCGAATGACAAGAGCGGCCTGCGTTACAAGGGAGTGGTCTTCAACGAGATGAAGGGCGCTCTGGCGACGCCCCAGGCGGCTGTGCAGCGGGCCGTTGGACGTTCGCTGTTTCCCGGTCTTACGTATGCGTACGTCTCGGGGGGAGACCCGGAGGACATCCCGAATCTCGCGTGGGACCAGCTGCGCCGGTTCCATGCCACCAACTACCACCCGAGCAATGCGTACTTCTACACGTATGGCGACCAGCCTCTCGAGCAGACGCTCGAGGTGATCGAGCGCAACGTGCTTTCGCGCTTCCAGCGGATCGAGATCGACACAGCAATCCCTAATGTCAAGCGCTTCACCAAACCAATCGCCGCCTTCGAGCCATATCCCGTAACGGCAAACGAGGACCACACCCGTAAGTCACAGGCGCTGGTGGCGTGGGTGACCGTGCCGACTGGTGACTCGTTCCGCCTGCTCGCGATGAAGGTGCTCACCGAGGTCCTCCTCAGCAATGCGGGATCGCCGCTGCGCAAGGCGCTCATCGACTCGGGGCTCGGCACAGCGATGGCGGACGGCAGCGGCCTCCAGGACGATTACCGCGAGAGCGTTTTCGGGGCCGGCTTGAAGGACGTCGCGGCTGAAGATGCGGAGAAGGTGCAGCAGGTAGTCCTCGACACGCTGGAGCGCCTGGCCGATGAAGGTCTGGACAACGCTCAGGTGGACGCGGCGATACACCGGCTGGAGTTCGAAAAAAGGGAACGCTCCAACGCGGGCTTCCCCTATGCGCTGAAGGTCCTTTTCACTTGCCTGCCGTCGTACGACTACGGAGGGGATCCGTACAGCGCGCTGAACTTCGACGCTGACCTCGACCACCTCGAGAAAGCGCGCACCGAGGGCCGGTTCTTTGAGAACCTGATCCGTGCGGAGCTCCTCGACAACATGCACCGTGTGCTGTTGACCATCGAGCCCGACCCTGACCTCGAGGAGCGGCAGCGGCGAAAGGAGCTCGATCGTCTCGCCGCGATCGAGGCCGGGCTCAGCGAGTCGGACAAAGCGCTAATCGTGGCTGAAGCCCTGAGGCTCAAGGCGGACCAGGAGGCCAAGCAGGACCTTTCATCGCTTCCGACCCTCGAGCTCAGCGACATCCCCATGAAGTTCGAGGACGTGCCCAGCCGCGAGACAAGGCTCGGCGCCGCGACGATCGAGTTCTTTCCGCAGCCGACCAACGGCGTGAACTACCTCGACATCCGCTCGGATTTCTCAGCGCTGAGCCTGGAGGAGAAGGAGCTGCTCCCGCTGTTCAGCCGAGTGCTCACGCAAAGCGGCGCCGCCGGCCAGGATTACGTGCAGATCGCCTCGCGCATCGCCGCCGTCACCGGCGGCGTCGGCGCCGCGGCCCAGGTCCAGTCGCTTGCCGCGCAGGACGATTACCTGCAGTCTTTCGTCCTCTCAGGCCGGGCGCTCGACCGCAATGCAAAACCCTTCATCGAGCTGCTCACGGACCTCACAGCACGGCTCGAGATAGAGCCGAAGCGGCTGAAGGAGGTTATCGCAGAGACCGCGACCCGGTTAGAGAGCTCCATTGCCGGCCTCGGCTTCCAGTTCGCGATCCTGCGCGCCCACTCGAAGCTCACCTCGGAGGGCGCGATCAACGACCGGCTGCAGGGCATCGGGATGCTCCACGTCGTGCGCCGCCTGGCGCGCCTCGAGGAGCGCGAGCTCGAAGGCCTCATCGCGAAGCTCGATGCGATTCGCACGCGCCTGTTTCGAGCGGGCGCCGTCCGCTTCGTGGTGACCTGCGAGGACGGGATGGTCGAGACACTGCAGGCGTTGCTCTCAGGTCTCGTTGACGCTCTTCCGACCGGCGGCACCAGCGGTCAGGTCGAAAAGCCGAAGCCCCTCGAGGTCGCGCCGGAAGCCCGAACCGCGCCGGTCCCGGTGGCGTTCAACGTCCGCATCTTCAAAACGGTGCGCTACACGCACCCGGATTCTCCCGCGCTGCTCGTGCTGGCCAACTACTTGCGTGACACATTCCTGCATCGAGAGCTGAGAGAGAAGGGCGGAGCATACGGCGGCTTCGCGCAGGCGGGAATCGCCAGCGGCACTTTCTACTTCGGTTCGTATCGCGACCCGAACATCATCAGGACGTACGACGTATACGACCGGGCCGTGAAATGGGTGACCGACGACGAGATCGAAGCCGAGGCGCTCATGGAGGCGATCCTTGGGGCGTGTGGAGACGTCGATCCCCTGGAATCGCCCGACATCAAGGGCCGTCGGGAAGCGACCAACCGGCTCACGGGCTTCACCCGAGAGGAGCGTGAGCGTTTCAAGCAGCGCCTGCTCCAGGTCAATGCGGAGGATCTGCGCCGCGTCGCCGGCGCCTATCTCATGGTGGCGCGCCCGGTGCAGACGACCGTCGCGGGACCCGAGCTCGTCGAAGCGGCGCGCAAAGAGCGTCCGGAGCTGTTCGAGGTGGTCGCACCCATTTAGCCAACCTCTTTAGAATCCGGGACATGAGGTACTGGCGGCGCGAGTATTTCTGGCCTGCGGTGCTGGTGGTGTTGGGCGTGTACTTCCTGCTCAACAACGTCGGCCTGCTCGGCTGGCTGAAACCTGAGATCGTCTGGCCCGTGGTGCTGATCGCGCTCGGGTTGTGGCTGATCGTCCGTCGCGCTCGCCCGTGAACCTGCCGGCCGTGCGCCGCTACCGCAGCTTCTTCTGGCCGGCGGCCCTGATCCTGATCGGGATTTTCGCGCTCCTGGTGAACTCGGGCGTGATCTCGACCGACCGCTTGACCCTGTTGGGCGACCTGTGGCCGCTGATCCTGATCGTGATCGGACTGGAGCTCATCGTCCGTCGTGGCTTGCAGGGATCGGCAGGAGATCTGGCCGCCGTGCTTATCGTGCTGCTCGCAGCCGGGGGTGCCGTCGCGTACGTGGCCCTGGCTCCCAACCCAGGGGCGGCCAACAAGCTCGACTCCTCCGCGCCGGTCGGCGGCCTGGACCATGCATCGCTGGAGATTGATGCTGGCGCTGCGACCATTACGGTTGACGGCAGCGGCTCGCTCGGAGGTGACCTGTACCGCGCACACATCGACTACTCGGGCCCCAAGCCGGACGTCAAACTCGATCGCTCCAACGGAAGCCTCCAGATCTCCCAGGGCAACAGCTCATTCAGCGTTTTCCAGACTCGCCGCTTCACGCTGGCCCTGCAGGTCAACTCCAGCGTGCCCTGGACGATGAGGTCCAACAGCGGGGCGTCCACGGAGACGTACAAGTTGGCGAATGTCCACGTCGGCTCGATCGAGATCAACACAGGCGCCAGCCGTGAGGACATCATCCTCGGGAAACCCTCAGGCATCGTTCCGATCACTATCAACGGGGGCGCGCTGACCGTCCGCCTCCACCGTCCGGCGGGCATTGGAGCCGCCGTCAGGGTTTCGGGCGGCGCCGTGAGCCTTGATTTCGACGGCCATCAAAACCACGCGATCGGCTCGGTGGAGGGGACGACGGGGACTCAGACGGATATGTACCGGGTGGATGTCAGTGGCGGCGCGTGCAACGTCACGATGGACGCGAACAGCAGCTCGGCCTAGGTAAGCCGTGCGTCCAGGGCGGCAACCCGGGCTGCGTAAGCGGCCCGTGTCGCGGAACTGATGGCCGCGCGCAAGCCGCGCGAGGCCGCGCCCAGCATGTCCTCCAGCTCGCCGTCCAGGACCTCGGCAGCGCGCAGCACCGGCGCCAGCGCAGCCGCCCGCTCAGCCCCCACGAGCAACTCCGCCTGGTCGATGCCCATCGCCGCCAGCGCATCCGCCTCGCGCTCCAGGCGCCGTGCCAGGGCCAGACCTTCTTCGTTCCCCACATCCCCGCATCGCAGCGCTCCCGCCCTGGCCGCCGCGCCGGCCAGGCGCCCTTCCAGCAAGCGGCCGGCGCCCACCTTGTTGGCGGCGATCGCCGGACAGAGTCCGACCAGCTGCTGCTCACCCACGGTGACCCCGCGGCGAACGAGCTCGGCGAGGACCGCGGCCGGCGGCGTCTCGTCGACCCGGAACAGGTTCATCGACAGCTGCACCCGGCCACCTGAGAGCTGGAAGACGAGCGCCTTGACGCCGCGCATCCCCGCCTGGGACTCGCGCAGTGAGCGCGCGAGGGCTCTCGCCCGGTCCACGTCCATGTCGGGCAGCAGCACGTTGAACGCGACCAGCATCGGGCGCGCGCCGACACAGACCGCGCCGGCGGTGGGGTGCAGGTCTGGGCCGCCGAGGTCGGGCTTGGCGCGACCGGCTCTGATGTCGGCCAAAGAGCGCTGCTCCCCGTAGAAGTAGACCGGAACCCTGAGATCGCTCCAGATCCGCTGGCCGACTTCGCGCGCGAGCTCTCGAGCGCCCGCCAGCGTGCTCTGGCCGAGCGGCACGATCGGGACCACGTCCGCCGCGCCGACACGCGGATGCACGCCTTCGTGCGCTCGCACGTCGATCCGTTCGACCGCTTCGCTCACCGCACCCATCACTCCGTCCAGCAGCCCGGCCTTGTGCGCGGC
>JBGQGS010000068.1:0-10733 GCA_041497555.1 Candidatus Dormibacteraceae bacterium
GACCTTCGTCCTGGTCAAGGACGCGCTCACACACTACCCGACGCTGCCCTTTCTCGAGCTCCGCTTCATCCTCGCGTTCCTTGTCATGGTCGCACTGGTCCGTGGACTTCCGACACGCCGCGAGGTGCGGGTGGGCATCATTGCGGGCGTAGTCCTCGCGGCCGGTTACCTGACCCAGACCGTCGGCCTGACGATGACGAGTCCAGGCAACTCCGGGCTGATCACCGGGCTGTTCGTGGTGTTCACGCCCCTGATCGATCGGGTCTTCGGAGTATCGCTGCATCGCTGGACCGTGATCGCCGTCGCGGTCGCCCTTGCGGGCACTGTGATGCTGGTCGGCGGGCCGGCTGGATTCGGACTCGGGGATGCCCTCACCGTCGTCTGCGCGTTCCTCTATGCACTCCATATCGTGCTGCTGAGCCGGTGGTCGCCAGGCTTGCGCTCGGCACCTCTGGCCATGCTCCAGATGGGCACCTGTGCGTTGATCTTCACCGGGAGTGGATCCTGGACTCTGCAAGTTCCAAGCCCCGGTGTGTGGCTGGCGATCGCGGTCACCGGAGTCTTCGCGTCGGCGCTGGCCTTCTACATCCAGACGTGGGCGCAGCAGCACCTTAGCGCGAGCCGCACCGCCCTCATCCTGACGACCGAACCGGCGTGGGCGATGGCAGCCGCGATCGTGCTCGCGGGGCAGCGCTTTGGTCTGCTGCAGGCGGCAGGCGCTGCTTTGGTCCTGGCAGCGATCGTGGGACACGAAGTCGCGCATCTAAAATTCAAACCTCATGGAGACCAGGCAAAGACGTAGCGCGTACGTCCCACAGGAAATCGAGCCCAAGTGGCAGAAGGTGTGGGCCGAGCGCGGGGTCATGACAGCGTCGGACACCTCATCGAAACCGAAGTACTACGACCTCGTCATGTACCCGTATCCATCGGGCGACCTGACCGTCGGTCACGCGCGCAATTACGTGATGGGCGACGTGCTCGCCCGGATGAAACGGATGCAGGGTTTCGAGGTTCTCCACCCGTTTGGGTGGGATGCGTTCGGCCTGCCGGCGGAGAACGCCGCGATGAAGCGGGGGAACCTGCACCCCGAGGCGTGGACGCTCGGCAACATCGAGAAGGGAAAGCGCGAGCTGAAGATGCTGGGGATCCTGTACGACTGGGATCGCGAGGTCACGAGCTCCATGCCGGACTACTACCGGTGGACCGAGTGGTTGTTCCTCCTTTTCTACCAGCGTGGTCTGGCGTACCGCGCCACGGCGCCGGTGAACTGGTGCCCGGTGGACAAGACCGTGCTGGCCAACGAGCAGGTCATCAACGGCCGATGCTGGAGGCACCCGGACGTCGAGGTCGAAAAGCGCGACCTCGAGCAGTGGTTCCTGAAGATCACGGACTATGCCGATCGACTGCTGGACGACCTCGCGCTGCTGGACAAGTGGCCGAACAAGGTGCGGGTCATGCAGACGAACTGGATCGGTCGCAGCCAAGGGGCAGAGGTCGACTTCCCGGTGGTCGGACTCGACAAGCAGGTCGTGCGCATCTACACCACCCGCCCGGACACCTTGTTCGGCGCGACGTTCATGGTGCTCGCGCCTGAGCACCCACTTGTGGCGCAGATCACCACCGAGGAGCATCGCGCGCGGGTCCAGGAGTACGTGGAGAGGGCACGTAAGGCGAGCGAGATCGATCGTCTATCCACCGAGCGCGAGAAATCTGGCGTGGCCACCGGCGGGTCTGCGATCAACCCGGTCAACGGGGAAGAGATACCGATCTGGGTCGCGGACTACGTGCTGATGACGTACGGGACCGGCGCGATCATGGCGGTGCCAGCGCACGACGAGCGCGACTTTGGGTTCGCCACGAGGTACGGGCTCCCGATTCGAGAGGTGATCGCACCGCCGGGAGAGCCTCACGACACGCTGCGCGAGGCTTACGTGGGGCCGGGCGTGATGGTGAACAGCGGCCAGTTCTCAGAGTTGGATTCGGCGACGGGCATCGAGCGGGTGATCGCCTGGCTCGAGGCCGAGGGCAAGGGAAAGCGTGCCGTGAAGTACCGGCTGCGCGACTGGCTGATCTCCCGACAGCGGTACTGGGGATGTCCGATCCCGATCGTCTACTGCCCAACAGATGGCATCGTGCCGGTGCCCTCGGACGACCTGCCCGTCTTGCTGCCGAAGGAGTACCGGTCGCTGGCCGAGAATCCTTCGTTCTTCAAGACCACTTGTCCGAAATGCGGAGGCGAAGCGCGGCGAGAGACGGACACGATGGACACCTTCATCGATTCGTCCTGGTACTTCCTGCGTTATGCGAGTCCTCACGAATCGACGCAGCCCTTCGACCCGGAACTGGCCAACCACTGGATGCCTGTCGACCAGTACACGGGGGGCGTCGAGCACGCCATCCTCCACCTGCTCTACTCGCGCTTTTTCACCAAGGTGCTGCACGACGCGGGGCTGCTCGAGGTTTCAGAGCCGTTCACGCGGCTGTTCAACCAGGGGATGGTGAAGCGGTTCGGCCAGGTGATGTCGAAGTCGTTGGGCAACGGCGTGTCGCCCGATGAGCTGGTCGCGGCACAGGGCGCCGACGCCGGGCGCATCTACGAAATGTTCATCGGGCCACCTGAAGAAGATGTCGAGTGGACGGACGCCGGGCTCAACGGAGTCTCGCGCTTCTTGCAGCGCGTATGGAGGTTGGTGCTCGAGCCGTCGTCGATCGTGATCGAGGGATCAGGGGCCGATTTGGCGGTCCTGCGTCGCAAGGTCGCACAGACGGTGGGCAAGGTGACCGAGCATTTCGACGAGCTGCGGTTCAACACCGCGGTGGCTGCACTCATGGAGCTGGCGAACACCATGCAGGACTACGTGCAGCGTGGGGGAGATCGGGACGCAGAGTGGGATGGAGCCGTCCGGACGTTGATCAAGCTGCTCAACCCGCTGGCTCCGCACATCGCAGAGGAAATGTGGGACCGGATCGGCGAGCGCGGAATGCTGGCTGACGCGGCCTGGCCGGCTTTCGACCTCGCCGCGGCAGCAGAACCCAAGGTGACGCTGGTCGTCCAGGTGGAAGGAAAGCTGCGCGACCGGCTCCACGTGGACACCGGGCTGTCCGAGCAGGCGGCGCTGGAGGCTGCGATGGGGAGCGGGAAGGTTCGCGCGGCGTTGAACGGGCGAGTGCCATCCAAGGTCATTTACGTCCGGGACCGGCTGATCAACCTCGTCCCTTAACGGGCTGGGTTGACCCGCCTAGGCCTCCACCAATACCGTTTTGCCGCACCCCATCGGGTGGGTGGGGGTGGCGGGTGGGATTAGAAAGGACGTTACTGCTGAGGTACGGCCGTTCGGATTCCTGAGTCGAGCACGTAGTCGGCGACGACCGTGGCCCGGGCTTTGATCGTCACCGTCGGCGGGCCGCTGATCACCCGCATGTAGTTCTTCACGCTCACCCTGTACGTGCCTTCCGGCAGGTCGATCTTGTAGCGGCCGTTGGGATCGGTTTCCGTGCTCGTCACCTTCCCGGTTTCGCACTCCGCGGCTGCACCTTCGCTCGGACAGTGTTCGAAGGCGAAGTTGATCTCGAGACCGGCGGCGGGCTTCATCTTGCACGGAGCAAAGTCCGGCTGGGCGGGCTCGACGGGGCCTGGACCGCACGGGATGACCGTCACCTGTCCGGTCACGGTTCCGCTGGCGGCCGTTCCGCCAGGAAACTGATAAGCGCCGCAGGCGGCGGTTGCGAAAACCAGCGCCGCGAGCAGGACGTTCTTCATCACAAGACCCAACGCTAGCGGCCGCCGGGAGGTCACGCCGCCCGATCCGGCCGGGGTAGTGTTGAGGTTCGCTGCCCGGTGGCCAAGCGGTAAGGCAGAGGACTTTGGATCCTCGACCGAAGGTTCGAATCCTTCCCGGGCAACCATGCTCATCGAGCCGCCCTTAACACGCTGGGTTCTGGTTTCCGGGCTTCCCGCCTAGCCTCCGGTCATGCGCCGCCGCGTCCGCTTGATCCCTGGCTGGCAGCACCTCCTGCTGCTCGCAGCGCCGATCGCGCTGGGCGGCGGAGCGCTGGTCGGAGCCTACCTGTACGCGTCGTCGGCCTCGGCCACCGCAGCCGCGGCCAACACTCACCCGATCCCCGCCAATCCCGCGCTCGACGTGCCGCCCCCCGCCGGTTTGCTGGTGGATGTCGCCGGCGCCGTCGCGAATCCCGGGCTGTACCGCGTGCCCCGAGGTGGTCGCGTGTACGACGCCATCGCGGCCGCCGGCGGCCTGAGCCCCGACGCCGACCTCACGAAGCTTCCGAACCTCGCCGGCCGCCTCACGGATGGCGAGCAGGTGAAGGTCGCCTTCGCGAAGACCACGTCAGGAACCGTCATCACGCGCACCAACCTCAACAGCGCGACTCTCGAGGAGCTGACGACGGTGCCCGGCTTCACGGAAGCCTTCGCGCAGGATGTGATCGACTACCGCACCAACTTCGGTGGATTCCAGAACACACGCGAGCTCGTCGACATACTCGGCATGAGCGAGGCCGAGTACGTCATCGCTCGTCGCTACTTGACTCTGTGAGCCGCTTTCCGGCTCTCGTCGTGGCCACTTCATGGTGTGCCGCGCTCGCCGCGACCGTCGTGCTTGCGCCCTCCCAACCAACCATCGGAGTCCTCGCCATCGCCCTGGCGCTGCCCAGTCTGGCCCTGGCGCTCGTGCTCCGGCCGGCAGTCCTGGCGATCGCCCTTGCATTCGCGCTCGTCGCCGTCGGCCGCGCCGAGCTGCCCCCTTCAGATCCTCAAACTCCGACTCGTGCCTCAGGCTTGGTCGGCCGCGTAGCGACGATCACCGGCCGCGTCGCCGACGACAGCCGCGCGTCCGCGGGCGGCGCCGAAGTCCTGGTCGAGCCGGATCGGATCGTCATTGGCACTGCGGAGGTCACCCCAATCGGCAACGTGATGGTCCGCTGGCGCGGGCCCACCCTGGCCGGCTTCGGCGACCAGGTCCAGGCGACGGGCAAGCTCACGCTGCCTCGCGATCTGCCGACGTTCGACCGCCGCGCCTACCTCGCCCAGCGACACGTCTTCGTCGAGCTTCAGTCGACCAGCTTTGACGTGATCAACGCCGGATCCGGGCTGGCCGGTTTCCCTGCCTGGCTGCGTGCGCACTACGCGTCCGCGCTGGACGACGCTGTGCCCGCGCCGCACGCCGGTGTGCTCATGGGAATCGTGCTCGGCATCCGGCAGGGCATCCCGCCCGGCTTACAGAACGCGCTCATCGCGACCGGACTCGTCCACCTCTTGGTCCTCAGCGGCCTGAAGGTCGCGGTCTTCGCCCGGATCGTGCAGGGAGCGCTTCAGCCGGTGGTCGGAAGACTCGCCACCTGGCCCGCGCTGGCGCTGATCGCTGTTTACGCCATGGTTGGCGGAGCCACCCCTGCCGCGGTCCGTGCGGCCGCGATGGGCGGTCTCGCCATCGCCGCTTCGCGACTCGGCCGCCCTACCCACGTCTGGACCTCCCTCGCCGTGACGGCCGGCGCGATGCTCGGCTGGCACCCCGAGCTTGCTTGGGACGTCGGCTTCCAGCTCTCGTTCGCCGGCACCGCCGCGATCATCCTGCTCACGCCGGGCATCGAAAGGCGCCTCGGCTTCATCCCGAAGGTGCTTCGCGAGCCTTTCGCGGTCACCTGCGCAGCGCAGGTAGGGACCCTGCCGATGATGGCAACCGACTTCCATGTCCTTTCACCCGTAGCGCCGCTCGCCAATGCCTTGGTCATCCCGATCCTCCCGGCGCTCGTGAGCGCCGGGCTCGTGGTTGGCGTGCTCTCGATCGTCCCGGAGCTGGCCCGCCTCGCGGCTATCCCGATCGCCGGCCTGCTCGCGTACCTAGAACAGGTCGCCTACATCCTCGCGCGCATCCCGGCCGCGGCGATCCCCATCCCGAGGTTCCCGACCTGGGCGGGCCTTGCCTACTATTCCGCCCTCGCGCCGAGCGTCGCCGCCGGCCAGGTTTCCGGCCGCCATCGCATCCTGGCCATCGCCGCGGCGGTTCTTGCGCCGACAGTCATCGCGGGCACCGCGCTCGGAATGTGGGCGAACGCTCCACCCCAGGCCACCGTGATGTCGGTTGGCGATGGGCAGGCCGTCCTCTTTCGAGGACCGCACGGCGCGATCCTGGTCGACGCCGGGCCAAGCCCTGCCCGCCTCAAAGACGAGCTCGGTGCCCAGCTGCCTCCCTGGCAGACGACGCTCGACGCCCTGGCCATCACCGCGCCGACGCTCGGCCACGTTGGCGGCTTCGCCGGCTTCGACCGCCCCGCGCGAGATGTCCTGATCCCCGACGCCCAGCTCACCGGCAGCGCCTGGCGCACGGCGGCGCTGGAGGCCACGGCTCGGGGCGCATCGATCGTCAGGCTGACGGCCGGTTCGTCGGTCGCAATTGCCGGGTTTGACCTCCAGGTTCTCGCGCCCGAACCCGGGGCCCCTGGCGACCAGGTGGGCGCGGCCTACCTCGCCATGCGCGTTTTGGCTCCCGACGGGCGCAGTTTTTGCGACCTCAGCGACCTCGACCTCGACGCACAGACAATCGCCGCAGCCCGTCTTCGCGGCTCATGCACCTACTTGCTGCTGCCGGGCGGAGGCCGCAGCCAGATCTCGCCCGACCTCGATCGCACCGCCGTGACCCCGACGACCCAGCTCATCGCATCGCGCGCATCGGGAAGGCTCGCCAACGGATTCCCACCCAACGTGCTGCGCACCGACCAGGAGGGGACGATCACCTTGCCGATGTAAGTACGATCGGTGTCATGGCCCGAGCGGCAACCAGCCCCACCGTGCTTCTGCTTCATGGCGATGAGCGATTCCTGATCGCCGAGGCAGCGCGAACCACCCTCGACGCATGGAAACCCGAGCTCGTGTCCGATTTCGGCTTCGAAACCCTCGACGGGACGGGCCTGACTGCCGCGCGCCTCCAGGACTCCATCCTCCAGGCGCCGTTTCTCGATCCCTACCGCGTCGTCCACGTCCGCATGCTCCCGGCCCAGCGCGCCGAGAGCGTGGCGGGTGCCCTGACCGAGATCCCGCCGACCACCCGGCTGCTCATCACCGTCACCGGCCGGCTCGGCGGGGGCAACAAGCTCGTCAAGGCGGTGGCCGCAGCACATGGAACCACCCAGGAGATGCAGCACCTCAAGGGCCGCGCACTGAGCGAGTGGGCGAGCAAACGCGCCACCGAGAATCACGGCCTCACCGCCGCCATCGCCGCCCAGGTCGTCCGCGTCACCCCGCCGGACCTGAGCATTGTCGATTCCGAGCTCAGCAAGCTCGCCGCTTACAAGGCATCGGGGTCAAAGCTCACGAACGAAGCAATCACCGAGCTCCTCGCCGGCGGCCGCGAGGACGAGATCTTCAAGCTCACGGACAACCTGCTGCCCCACCCGACGCCCCAGGCCATGCAGATCGCCCGCGGCCTCGCCCGCGGAGGCCTTCAGCCAACCTCCATCGCCTATCGCATGGCCCGCCACGTCGCGCTCGTGCTCGAGGTCCGCGCGCGTCAGGAGCGGGGCGAATCGCTTCAGCAGGTCCAGGACGGCATGGCCGAGCACCGTTTCGTGGTGCAGAAGGCTTATGACGCCGCGCAGAGCGCCAACCCAGACCGCCTCGAGGCGGCCCTGAAGGCGATCCGGGACTACGAGTGGGAGGTCAAGTCAGGCCAGATCGACGCCGAGCTCGGCCTGGACGTCCTGCTTACGCGGCTTTAGCTACTTCTTCTTGGACGCGGCTGATTTCGCGGCCGCCGGTTTCGCCGCAGCAGCCGGCCTGGAAGCAGGTGCCGCAGCGCCCTTCTTCCCCTTGACCGGAGCCGCCGGCGCGATCGCCAGCTTCGCCATTTGCTTCGTGAGTCGTGCTTTGCGCCGAGAGGCGTTGTTCTTGTGCAGGACCCCCTTGGACGCCGCGCGGTCCAGCGCCCGCACCGCTTCCAGCGTCAGCGCGTACCGCTCGGATTCCGCGACCGGCCCCCCGAGCAGAGACTTCCGCGCTTTGACGACCAATGTCTTGACCTCAGAACGCACGCCGCGATTGCGCGCTGCACGGCGCACTCCGGCCCGCGCCTGCTTCTTGGCAGACGCCGTTCGCTTAGCCACGAGTCATCACCAGGCTGCGGAGGGCGCGCGCTTCACCAGGGGTCCCCGCGAACTCAAGGTGCAGCCTCAGAGTTCGTGGGGCCCAAGGGCGCATTGAAAGGTAAGTGAGCACGAACCTGGGATTATACGGGCCAGTGGAGTTTGAGCTCGGCGGCAAGCGTCCGAAGGTGCACCCAGACGCGTACATCGCACCGACCGCGGTCCTCATCGGAGACGTCGTGGTCGAGGCCGGCGCGAGCGTGTGGTTTGGCGCGGTGCTGCGCGGCGACGAGGCACAGATCAAAGTCGGCGAGGGCGCAAACATCCAGGACAACGCGGTCATCCACTGCGCCGAAAACCTGCCGACGATCATCGAGCGAAATGCCAGCGTCGGCCACTCCGCGCAGCTCGAAGGCTGCGTCGTCGAGCAGGGCGCGGTCGTGGGCATGGGCGCGACCATGCTGCAGCGCAGCCGCCTCGGCGCAGGGTCCATGCTCGCTGCGGGAGCGGTGCTGCAAGAGGGCAAGGAGGTGCCGCCCGGTCACATGGCCGCCGGCGTGCCGGCCACGGTGAAGAAAGCGCTCGAAGGATCATCGAACAGCTGGGTGGGCACCACGGCAAAGCACTACCAGGACCGCGCCGTCGCCTACCGGGCAAAGCTTAAACCCGTCGACGGACGTTGAGCATCGCGCTGCCGGCGCGCGCCAAGCTCAACCTCGACCTCGCCGTTCTCGGCCGCCGCGACGACGGGTATCACGACGTTCGCACAACGCTGCAGGCGATCGACCTGCACGACCTCATCACCCTGACCTCCGCAGACCGAACCACGCTCACCTCCTCTGGAATCACCGTGAGCACGACGCAGGACAACTCAGTCCTCAAAGCCCTCGCGGCCCTCGAGAAAGCAACCAACCAAGAGCTGCCCACCCACATTCATCTCCACAAGCGCATCCCGCCCGGCGCCGGCATGGGCGGCGCCAGCTCAGACGCCGCGACCACGTTGAGAGGCCTCGCAGCCCTCCACCACGTCACCGCAGACCTTCCCACCATCGCGCGTCAGCTCGGCGCGGACGTCCCCTTTTTCCTCAGCGGCGGGACGGCCATCGCCGAACATCGAGGCGACCACCTCACGACCATCCCGACACGCCCCACCTGGTTCGCCATCGCCTGGCCAGGAATCGAACTGTTAACGCCAGACGTTTACCGTGCGTGGGACGAGATGGATATCCAGACGCGGCCCCACCCCCGCCCTAGCCCTCCCCCTGAAGGGGGAGGAGCCAACCCGCCGAACCAGCTCACGAAGGCCGCCATGCGCATTGAACCGCGCCTGCAAGAATTTGCCAACGGCCTTAACCGCCTTGGCCCAGGCTGGCAGATGACGGGCAGCGGCTCGGCTTTCTTCCGCCGCGCCGCCGGCGAGCAGGCTGCTCGTGAAAGCGCGGGCGAGCTGAAGTCGCTGAAATGCTGGACCGCGGTCGCCCAAACTGTCGGCGCGTGGGCTTGATCCGCAATAACTCAATCAGAAAGACGGCGGCGGTCTGGGCCGGCAAAGCCACCGGCGCGCTGAGCCGCATCAGCCGCCGGGGCGGCGGCACCACAATTCCCGGCGACGTCGCGCGGGCGATCGACCCAAAAGTCCTGACCAAGCTGTCGCAGGACCTCACGCACGGCTCGGTCGTCATCACCGGCACCAACGGCAAGACGACAACCGCGCGCCTGGTCACCTGGCTCCTCGAGGGCGCCGGGCACAGGGTCGTCTCCAACCGCGCCGGTGCCAACCTCATCTTCGGCGCCACCGCGGCCGCGCTCAAGAAAGCCGGCCCGGACGGGCGCCTGCGAGCCGACTGGGGCGTTTTCGAGATCGATGAGGCGAGCCTTCCGAAAGCTGTCGAGGAGATCAGGCCCAAGGCCACCATCGTCCTCAACCTCTTTCGCGACCAACTCGATCGCTACGGCGAGCTCGAATCCATCGCGAAGAAGATCGAGCAAGCCCTCAGCGCATTGCCCGAGGACAGCACCGCCATCCTCAACGCGGACGACCCGCGCGTCGCCGAGATCGGGCTCGGACTGCCACGCCCACCGTTCTGGTTCGGCCTCGACGACACCAGGGTTGCCGCGCGCGAGCTGCCTCACGCCGCCGACGCGCGGACCTGTCCCAGATGCGGCGCCAGCCTGCACTTCGAGGCCGTGTACGTGGGACACGATGGCGTGTACGAATGTCCAAACCACGACTTCGCGCGGCCAACCCCAAACATCACCGCCACAAACATCAAGCTCGACGGCTTCGACCGATTCTCAGCCGAAATCGACGACACGCGCATCGACATCCCGCTCGGCGGCCTGTACAACTGCTACAACGTGCTCGCCGCGTTCGCAGCGGCGCGGACCGTCGGCCTCGAACCAAATTACATTGCCGAACGCCTGAAGAACTTTCGCGCCGCCTTCGGCCGCCAGGAACGCATGGAGTTTCGCGGACGACACCTCAACCTCGTCCTCTCCAAGAACCCCGCCGGCTTCAACGAAACCCTGCGCACCGCCATCGACCTCGCCCAGGGCACCAACTTTCTCATCGCTCTCAACGACCGCAAGGCGGACGGGACCGACGTCTCGTGGATCTGGGACGTGGATTTCGAGCA
>JBGQGS010000069.1:0-10677 GCA_041497555.1 Candidatus Dormibacteraceae bacterium
GACGCCGTCGCACGCGCCCTACCGATGGAGGACACGAACCTTGCCTGAGCTGCTTCGCGCGCGAACCGTGCCGCTTCCCACCGCCGACCGGCCTCGGCGCCTGCGGGCCAACCCTGCTTTAAGACAGTTGGTGCGAGAGACCCGGCTGCATCCGACCCAGCTCGTCGCGCCGATCTTCGTGGTCTCCGGTCGAGGACGGCGCGAAGAGATTGCGTCATTGAAGGGTCATGCGCGAATGAGCCCCGATCTCGCGCTGGCCGAGGCCGAGCGGCTGGCCGGCCTCGGTGTGGGCGGCGTCCTGCTTTTCGGCATACCGGATTCAAAAGACGCGCGCGGCGAGGCGGCAGCCGATGAAAGGGGGCCGGTGCCCGAGACTCTGCGCCTGCTCAAGGCCGCGAAGCTGCCGCTCGCGCTCGCCGCCGACGTCTGCTTATGCGAATACACGACGCACGGGCACTGCGGGGTCATCGACGGTGATCGCATCGACAACGACGCGACACTGCCACTGCTGGCGGACGCGGCCATCGCCTACGCCGAAGCTGGAGCCGACATCGTGGCCCCCAGCGCCATGATGGATGGCCAGGTGGCTGCCCTGCGCTCCGGCCTAGACGCTGCTGGATTTCCTGGAGCGGCGATCGTCGCCTACGCCTCGAAGCACGCGTCGGTCCTGTATGGACCATTCAGGGAAGCGGCCGGCTCGGCGCCGGGTTTTGGCGATCGTAAGTCCTACCAGATGGATCCGGCCAACGGCCGCGAGGCGATGCGAGAGCTGGAACTCGATGCGCAGGAGGGCGCCGACATCTTGATGGTCAAGCCGGCGATCACATCGCTCGACCTGCTCGCAAGAGCACGAGATCGTTTCAATGTGCCGCTTGCGGCCTACCAGGTGAGCGGCGAGGCGGCGATGATAGAGGCGGCCGCAGAGCGCGGCTGGATCGACCGCCGCGGGGCCGTCCTCGAGTCGTTGACCTCGATCGCGCGCGCCGGGGCGCACGTGATCGTCACCTACTTCGCAGGTGATGCCGCCGGGTGGCTGAAATGAGCGAGGCCAGGTTCGTCCATGCGCTCGCCCTCGGCCTCGATCCGGCTTGGCGGCGCCTTTCGCCCGCGGAGCGCTGCCAGACGGCCGAGGAGCTCGCCGCCGCGGTCAGCGTCGAATCGGAGGTGATCACTCATAGCTACTCGATGGTCGGGCTCCAGCCCGGAGCGGACCTGCTCCTGTGGAGCCTGGGGCCGACCCTCGACTCCCTCGAGGAGAGATCGGCGATGGTGCTGCGGTCGGGCATGGGGACATGGATGGACGTGAAGGAGAGTTTTCTCGGCGTCATCCAGCCCTCGCAATACGTCAAGAAGCCGACACCGCAGGAACAGTCGCTCTTCAGCGGCGAGCGGTCGCGATACCTCGTCGTGTACCCGTTTACCAAGAGCACCGATTGGTACCTGCTCGGCCGCGAGGCGCGACAGGGGATCATGAACGAACACATGCGTGTCGGGCATGAGCATCCCGAGGTTCGCCAGCTCCTGGCCAACAGCTTCGGTTTGGACGACATGGACTTCCTGGTCGCCTACGAGACTGATGACCTTCCGAAATTCGGTGAGCTCGTCCGCGCGCTGCGCGGAACCGACAGCCGCCGATCGACCGTTCGCGACACGCCGATCCTCACCGGGATCCACCGGCCGATCGAGGAGATCACAGCGCTGCTCGGCGCCACGAACGGACCCAGGTGAGCCGCTTCCTCGACGCGGCGAGGCACCGCGCAGTCGACATCACGCCGGTGTGGCTCATGCGGCAGGCCGGCCGCTCGCTGCCCGAGTACAGAAAGCTGCGCGAACGCTGGACGCTTCTCGACATCGTCGCTCAGCCCGAGCTCTGCGCCGAGGTCACCCTGCAGCCGGTCCGCAGGCTGGGAGTCGACGCCGCCGTGATGTTCGCCGACATCATGCTGCCGCTGCGTGGCATGGGCGTCGAGTTCGAGCTGGTGGAGAACGTCGGACCGGTCATCGCCCGGCCGATCGCAACGCCAGCCGACGTCGATCGGCTGGTCGTGCCCCCCGGCGAGCAGGCGGCCCCCCAGGTCATCACTGCGGTGCGCCACGTCGTCGCCGAGTCTCCGGTGCCGGTGATCGCCTTTTCCGGCGCTCCGTTCACGCTGGCGAGCTATCTGATCGAAGGCCGGCCGAGCCGTGACTTCGCCAAGGTCAAAGCCTTCATGTACTCGGAGCCCGAGGCATTCGACAAGCTGCTCGCGAAGCTGTCCACGACCATGGCCGCCTACCTTCAGGCCCAGATCGAGGCCGGCGCGAGCGCGGTCCAGCTTTTCGACTCGTGGGTCGGCGCTCTCGCCGTAGAGGACTACGAAGCACGCGTCCTCCCCCACACCCGCTCCATCTTCGACGCGCTGAGATCATCTGGCGTGCCGCGCATCCACTTCGGCACGGACACCGCCGGGCTGCTCGAGTCAATTGCGTCGGCGGGGCCCGACATCGTGTCACTCGACTGGCGCGTACCGCTGGAGGTCGGCTGGAGCAGGGTCGGTTTCGAGCGCGGCATCCAGGGCAACCTGGATCCAGCCGTGCTGCTGGGCCCACCCGATCTGGTGCGCGACCGCGTCCGCGACGTGCTCCGTCGGGCAGCTGGAAGGCCGGGTCACATCTTCAACCTGGGACACGGAGTGCTGCCGTCGACTCCACTCGAGAATCTGCAGCTCCTCGTCGAGACGGTGCACGAGTGGCAGGTCGCGCGTGTCGCCTGACCACGCAATCGGGGTGCTGTGCATGGCGTATGGCAGCCCCGCGACCGACGAGGGCATCGAAGACTACTACACGCATATCCGCGGCGGCCGTAAACCCTCGCCGGAAGCCCTCGATGAGCTGAAAGCCCGTTATCGAGCCATCGGCGGCTCGCCTTTGACGGCCATCACCCGCGCCCAAGCCGCAGCGATTGGCGATCGGCTCGGGCTGCCGGCATTCGTGGGAATGAAACATGCCTCGCCGTTCGTCGCCGACGGCGCCGCCGCGGCCGAACGAGCCGGCGTTCGCCGGCTGATCGGCCTTCCCCTCGCGCCTCATTTCGCCGAGATGAGCCTCGGAGCTTACCAGCGGTCCCTGGAGCAGGCCTGGCACGGGGAGCTGGTCTTCGTCCGCGGGTTCCACGACCATCCTGCTTTCATCCAGGCCGTCCAGCGACTGCTGTCGGAGAGCCTCGAGGAATCTTGGCCGGATCGCCTGTTTTTCACCGCCCACAGCCTTCCGGCCCGAATCGTGGCTGAGGGCGACGGCTACCAGGACCGCCTGCTCGAGAGCTGCCGCCTGGTCGAGGCCGGCATTAAGCTTCCGGACTGGGAATTCGCTTTTCAGTCCGCCAGCACGACCGGCGAACCATGGCTCGGCCCGGACCTTCTGTCCGCCATCGACCGGTCAGGCGCCCGCGAAGTGCTCGTGTGCCCGATCGGCTTTGTCGCCGACCACCTCGAGGTCCTGTACGACCTTGACGTGGAAGCCCAGGCCTTCGCGCGCTCGCACAACATCAAGATCCGGCGGACCGCCTCGTTCAACACAAGGCCTGACTTCATCGCCGCCATGGCGGAGATCGTCTCGGGCGCCATCCATCGCCATGCCTGAGCTGGCGCCCCGCTGCACCTACCGGGTGCAGCTGTCAAAAGACTTCACGTTCGAGGCTGCCGCTTCACGCGCCAAGTACTTCGCGTCGCTCGGAGTCAGTCACGTTTACTGTTCGCCGTTTCTCCAGGCCGCGGCCGGAAGCAGCCACGGGTATGACGTGGTCGATCCACACCGGATCAACCACGAGCTGGGTGGCGAGACCGGGTTTCGTCGCTTCATCGCGGTTCTCGCTGAGCAGGACCTGAAGCTGCTGATGGACGTCGTGCCCAACCACATGGCGACCGCGGGTCGAGCCAACCCGTGGTGGTGGGACCTCCTCCAGAACGGCAAGTCCAGCAGTTATGCCGGCTACTTCGACATCGACTGGGAGCCGGCGATGTCGCACCTGAAGGGCAAGGTGCTGCTTGGCATCCTGGAAGACCGCTACGGACGCGAAATGGAGGCAGGACGGCTGACACTTGAGGGCAGTGGCGATGAGGTTGTCGTCCGCTATCGCGACAAGGAGTTCCCCATCTCGCAGGAGAGCCTTGAGGGACTGCAGGTCGATTCCATCCGCCAGGACCTGGACGCGCTGGATTCTCTGCTGCAGCGGCAGCACTACCGGCTCGCCTACTGGCGCACCGCACAGGAGGAATTGAACTACCGGCGCTTCTTTACGGTCGACAGCCTGATCGGCTTGCGGGTCGAGCTGGAGCAGGTCTTGAGAGACAGCCACCGCCTGGTTTTCGACCTGCTTGCCAGCGGGAGTGTGGCCGGGCTTCGCGTCGACCATGTCGACGGGTTGCTGGATCCGGAACGCTATCTAAACGACCTGCGAGCAAGCGCTCCCAAGTCATACCTGGTAGTCGAGAAGGTGCTCGACTACGACGAGCAGCTGCCCGTCGCGTTTCCTGTTCAGGGCACCACGGGCTATGACTTCATCGCGCACGTGGACGGGTTGTTTGTCGACCTTCAGAACGAGGAGCCGATGACCACGCTGTATCACGCCTTTACCGGTGAGTCACAGCCGTTCTCCGAGGTGGTGCGAATATGCAAGCAGGAGATCATGGTCAGCGACCTCGCCCCCGACTTCGAGCGTCTGACCAGCCTGCTGGTCGACATCTGCGATCGCGACCGCCGCCAGCGCGACAGGACGCGTCGCGAGCTGCAGGAGGCGATCCGGGAGATCGCATCCGCGCTGAGCGTCTACCGGACCTATGTGCGGCCAGGCTCGGCCGGCGAGGATGATCGGCGCCGCGTAGCGCTTGCCGTCGAGGAGGCGGGGCGCCGGCGTCCGGAAATCGACACCGAGCTACTTTCTTTTATGGGCGAGCTGCTCTTGGTGAAGCACGACGGTCACCTGGAACGGGAATTCGCCGCTCGTTTCCAGCAGTTCACTCCCGCCGTGATGGCCAAAGGCGTCGAAGATACAGCCTTCTATCGCTACAACCGGCTGGTCTCACTGAACGAGGTTGGCGGCGACCCGGCCACGTTCGGGCGGCCGGTCGAGGGCTTTCACGAGTATTGCTCGCGCATCGCTACGCAGTGGCCGGCGACGATGCTGACGCTGTCTACACACGACACCAAACGAAGCGCGGACGTCCGCGCCAGGCTCAACCTGCTGTCAGAGATGCCCGTCGAGTGGGGCGACGCCGTCCGGCGGTGGGCCGATCACAACCAACGCTATCGCTCTCAGGGGTATCCAGACCGCAACATCGAATACCTGATGTACCAAACCCTGGTCGGAGCGTGGCCGGTCGACGTCGCGCGCGTGATCGAATTCCTCCGCAAGGCTGCTCGCGAAGGCAAGGTTCACACTTCGTGGGTCGACCCGGTTGCCGCGTACGAGGACGCCGTGACGCTGTTCGCAAGCAGCGTGATGGCGGATGCCGAGTTCCTGAGCGACCTGGAGACATTCATCGGCCGCAACCAACTCGTCGCCCTGGGACGGACCGGGTCGCTCGCTCAGACCGCGCTGCTCCTGACCTGTCCGGGCGTCCCCGACCTTTACCAGGGCGGTGAGGTATGGGACCTCAACCTGGTCGACCCCGACAACCGCCGCCCCGTCGACTACGAGTACAGGCAGCACCTGCTCTCTGAGCTGCTGGATGCCGACGCTGTCCAGGTCCTGGCTCGGGCGGATGACGGGGCGCCGAAGCTATGGCTGATCGCTCGACTGCTGGAGCAACGCGGGCGCAGGCCGGAGCTCTTCTCGAGCTCGAGCTACGCGCCCCTCGCGGCGGTTGGCACCAAGGCCCGACACGTCGTGTCATTCGTCCGGGACCGACTGTTGGTGATCGTTCCTCGGCTCGTCATCGGACTCGGCGGGGACTGGGCCGACACAACGATAGAGCTGCCCTCCGGCCGCTGGACGGATCTCCTGACGGGCGACGGGCAGCACGGGGGCGCACCAGTCGCTGTGAGTCACATCCTTCGAGCGTTTCCGGTGGCGGTGCTGGCCGGAGAGCAGAGCTGATGCACACGTTCAAGGTCTGGGCGCCGGGGCGCCGTCGCGTCGACGTGGTCGCAGACGGTCGGCGGATGGCCATGAACCAGGGTGAAGGCGGCTGGTGGGAGGTCTCCGACGGCGCCATTCGAGCCGGCACGCGCTACGGCTATTCACTCGATGGCGGCGAGGTCCGTCCCGACCCCCGCTCACCGGCGCAACCCGATGGGGTGCTCGGCCTCTCGGAAGTGATCGATCAACGCGCTTACGCGTGGAATGACCCGGCCTGGCGAGGCATGCCGCTCGCCGGGGCGGTGCTGTACGAGCTGCACGCCGGCACGTTCTCGCCCCAAGGAACCTTTGACGGGATCATCGAACGCCTCCCCCACCTCGTCAGGCTCGGCGTCGACGCGATCGAGCTCATGCCGGTGGCGGAGTTCTCAGGCGACCGCGGATGGGGCTATGACGGAGCCGATCTCTTCGCCCCGCATCACGCCTACGGCGGACCGGCGGCCCTGAAGCAGCTTGTCGACGCGTGTCATTCGGCTGGGCTGGCAGTCGTGCTGGACGTGGTCTACAACCACCTGGGACCGGTCGGCAACTTCCTCTCCGAGTTCGGTCCTTACTTCAGCGAAAGGCATCACACCACCTGGGGCGCGGCCCTCAACTTCGACGGGCCGGGCAGCGACGAGGTGCGACGCTTCGTGATCGACAACGCGATCATGTGGATACGGGACTACCACTTCGACGGGCTGCGGCTCGACGCGGTGCACGCGATCGTCGACCAGGCGCCCCTGCACATCCTCGAGCAGCTCGCTCACGAGGTGGAAGCGCTCGGCGTGGAGCTGCATCGCTCGACGTTCATCATCGCCGAGTCAGATCTCAACGACCCGCGACTCGTGCGCGGCCGTGACGCCGGCGGCTATGGTCTCGACGCGGCGTGGTCGGATGATTGGCACCACGCGCTGCATGCGGCGCTCACGGGAGAACGAACCGGCTACTACGAGGACTTCGGATCACTCGAACGTCTCGGGAAGGCATTGCGGCAAGCTTGGGTTTACGACGGCGTGTGGTCGGCTCACCGGCGGAAGATGCGCGGCACTAAGGCATCGGGCCTTCCAAGCCACAGCTTCGTGATCTCCGCCCAGAACCACGACCAGGTCGGCAACCGCCCGATGGGCGATCGTCTGGCCGAATTGGTCGACGAATGCAGCCTCAAGGCCGCGGCCGCGCTTCTGCTGACTGCGCCGTTCACGCCGATGCTCTTCCAGGGCGAGGAATGGGCGGCGAGCACCCCTTTCCAGTACTTCACCGACCATGCTGATCCCGAGCTCGGAAGGGCCGTGGGCGAGGGACGGCGCCGCGAGTTGGCCGCTCTTGGCTGGGACCCGGACACGGTCCCCGACCCGCAGGATCCGAGCACCTTCGATCGATCGAAGCTCGCCTGGGACGAGCTTGACGAGCCGTTCCACCGCCGCATCCTGGATTGGTATCGCGGTCTGATCAGGCTGCGCCGCCGGCTTCCGGTGCCTCGAACAGGTGCTGGAGAAGGAATCCGCGTGCAGATCGACGAGGATGCGCGCCGGCTCGCATTCGAGCGAGACGGCATCTGCGTGCGGGTCAACCTCGGCCAGAGCGATTGGATCTCCCCCATATCCGTCGGAGACCAGCTCATCATGGCGTCCGACCCGGAGATCACACCGAGCGGCGACGGCAGCTGCATGCCACCATCGAGCGTCGTGATCCTGCAGGCTCCCGCGGCCCGTGTCTGAGGGCCGTGCCGACCCGATCGAGATGTGGCCGGGCCGCGCCTATCCCCTCGGACCCTCGTTCGACGGATCCGGCACGAACTTCGCCCTCTTCTCTGAAGTCGCCGAGGCGGTCGAGCTGTGCCTCTTCGACGACGCCGGCCAAGAGCGAAAGGTCCGGCTGGAGGAGGTCGATGCCTTTTCCTGGCACGCCTACTTGCCCAATGTCGGACCTGGCCAACGCTACGGCTATCGAGTCCACGGACCATACGACCCCGAGCAAGGGATCCGCTGCAATCCACGCAAGCTTTTGCTGGACCCGTATGCGCGCGCGATCGAAGGCGACATCGACTGGAACAGCTCCTGCTATTCGTACGACCTGACGAACGAAGGCGCCGTCAACATCGAAGACAGCGCGCCACACGTCTTGAAATCGGTGGTCCACAACCCTTACTTCGACTGGGGCAACGATCGTTCACCGGACACGCCGCTGCACGAGACCATCATCTACGAAGCCCATCTGAAGGGCTTCACGAGCTGCCATCCGGAAGTGCCTCAAGCTCTGCGCGGCACCTACGCAGGCTTCGCCCATCCCGCGGTGATCGACCACCTTCTCTCGCTCAGGGTGACAGCCGTGGAGCTCATGCCGATCCATCAGTTTGTCCAAGACCATCGCCTGCTCGGGCGTTCACTGCGCAACTACTGGGGCTACAACACGATCGGGTTCTTCGCGCCTCACAACGAATACGCCAGCACCCGTCGGCGTGGCGAGCAGGTCAGTGAATTCAAGGCAATGGTTCGCACACTCCACGAGGCCGGCATCGAGGTGATCCTCGACGTGGTCTACAACCACACCGCCGAGGGCAATCACCTCGGTCCGACGCTGTGTTTCAAAGGCATAGACAACCGGGCCTACTACCGCGTCGTCGCCGACGAGCCGAACTTCTACTACGACACGACAGGAACCGGCAACAGCCTGAACGTGAGCCACCCGCACACGCTGCAGCTCATCATGGATTCGCTTCGCTACTGGATCACCGAGATGCACGTGGACGGGTTCCGTTTCGACCTCGCGGCAGCCCTCGCCCGCGAGTTCCACGAGGTGGACCGATTGTCGACTTTCTTCGACCTGATCCAGCAGGACCCGGTCGTCAGTCGCGTCAAGCTGATCGCGGAACCCTGGGACATCGGGGAAGGCGGCTACCACGTGGGCAATTTCCCGGCTCTGTGGTCGGAATGGAACGGCCGTTTCCGCGACACCGTGCGCGACTTCTGGCGCGGCGAACCGTCCACCGTCGCCGAGTTCGCCTCACGGCTAACTGGCAGCTCCGACCTTTACCAGAACGACACGCGACGCCCGGTCGCGAGCGTGAATTTCGTGACCGCGCACGATGGCTTCACTTTGACCGACCTCGTTTCCTACAACGAGAAGCACAACGACGCAAATGGCGAGGATAGCGCGGACGGCGAGTCGCACAACCGATCGTGGAACTGCGGCGCGGAAGGTGAGACGGATGACCCGGAAGTTCTCAGCTGCCGGGCAAACCAGCAGCGCAACTTCCTGGCCACGCTCTTAACCGCCCAGGGAGTGCCCATGCTGCTCGGTGGCGATGAGCTGGGCAGGACTCAGAAGGGCAACAACAATGCCTACTGCCAGGACAACGAGATCTCGTGGGTGGACTGGCCTGCAACCGACGAGGCCCTGCTGAGCTTCACCCGCTGGATCATCGCACTCCGTCGCGATCACCCGGTTTTTCGCCGCCGAAGGTGGTTCCAAGGCAGGCCGATTCGCGGCACGGTGGATATCGGTTGGTTCAAGCCCGACGGGGAGTCGATGACCGACGAGGACTGGGACGTGAGCCACGCACGCTCGCTGGGTGTTTTTCTGAACGGTAAAGCGATCCAGGCGCATGACGTCCACGGCCGCGCGATCGTCGACGATTCATTTCTCCTGCTGTTCAACGCGCACACGGCGGACGTCGACTGGATCATTCCCGCGGATTACGGAAAGACGTGGCATCTGATCGTAGATACCGCCAAACTGCAGCCCGAGCTCGACCCCAAAGAAGTGGTCGGTGGCATCACCACGTCAGCTCGCTCGGTGGCCGTGCTGCAGATGCCCCGAGATCCGTCCTCCTAGGTTGCGATGCTTCTCGTGGCCGTCAGCACCTTGAAGCGCACCACCGGGGGCTGCCGCAGCGTGTTGTGCACAGTGCAGTGCTCGATCACGCGCGTGAAAGCGATCCGTCTGTCGTCGGTCAAGCCCGGAGCTTCAACCTCGAGATCAATGTCGCCGACTCGATGCGGGTTCTCGGCCCACGCGTAGTGGCACGTAACCGCCAGTCCCTCCGTTGTCAATCCGCTGCGCCGCAGGAATCTCCCCGCGTAGAAGGCGACGCAGCCTGCGAGCCCGGCGAGAAATATCTCCGTCGGGGTGGGTGCGGTGTCGCTGCCCCCATCCTCAATCGGTTGGTCGGAGTACAGCTCGTGGCCGCGCACGGTTATCGATAGGCGGTCGGCGCCAAGGTGCGCCGCACGGATGATGGCCGTATCTGCAACCTTCAAATGAAGAGCGTGATCGCGCCCTGCGCGTCCGCTAGTGCCTTGGTGGCTCCAGCAGGCTCATCGAGGCCGTCGATCAGGTCCTCGCGCTTCAGGCCCATCAGGTCCATCGTCATCTGACACGGAATCAGGTGGACGCCGAGTTCCTTCGCCATCTCCATCAACTCGTGCGGGCTGGCAACGTGGTGCTCGCCGGCGAGGTGATTCATCATTGCGGGCCCTGCGCCCGCGAAGTTCATCTTCGAGAGCTTCAGGTGCTGGTCGCCCCCCCGGTTCATCATCGAGAGCATCTTCTGCATCCAGTTCTCGCCAGTGATTCGA
>JBGQGS010000070.1:0-10651 GCA_041497555.1 Candidatus Dormibacteraceae bacterium
AGCCTTCTTCACCTCTCCGCAGCACAGCCGGACGAAGCAGTTCCTGTCCAAGATCCTGTAGGGCCGCCGCGGCCGGCTAGTGCAGAGACTCGCCGGGCGCAACGCCCTCCCACGCGGTCGTCTCCCAGTTGTCCTGTCGCTTGTCGAGCGGCATCCAGGGCGGCAGCTCCATCAACAGCTCATGACTCAACGCGATCGCATACGGCTCATAGCCCTTGCGCAGGGCGCTGAGACGCTCGCGAAAGGTGGCCAGGTCGACGTCGATCCCCGCCGCCGTGATCGCATCATGCAGCGCAGCGAACTCGGGCTGCGACAGGCGGTCGGGCGCGTCGAATTCTGGCGCAGCGCGAAGCACCTGGCTCAGGTCGCCAAGGGCGTGGCGGCCAATCGCATACACGCGCCGAGCCTGCCACGACTTGCCGTGTTGTTTGCTCGCTTGCCATAGCGCCGAGAAATCCATGATCGCGGTCAGTGCGGCGACCCAGGACTGGTTCTCGTGCTGCGAGCGGAAGTAGCTCAGCACCTGGTACGAGAGGTGGCTCTCGAGCAGCTCAGCCGTCCACTCCTCCCATCGCGCCATCAGCGGCACCAGCTCGGCTATCTCGCTTGACTCGGCGGCTCGGCGGAGCAGATCTCCGGCGCTGGGGGGTGAGCCGGCCCACTCGTCGAGCATGGAGATCGCGATCTCCCGCCGCGAGAAGCTCTGATACAGCACAGGCAGGTACGAGATGACGACGGCGAGGAAGCCGAAGCCGGTCCCGGCTTCGACCACGGTCACGAATCGCGCCAGGTCGGTCTTCGGCGTGAAGTCGCCGATGCCGAGGGTGGTGAACGTCGTCCCGCTGACGTAAAGGTGGTCGGCGCCCGAGAGGTGCGCGTCGAACCCCACCGCCCACAGCAACGCGGCGAAGCCGGCAATCAGGATCGCGCCCCAGAGCAAGATCAGGACGAACAGGGAGAGCGGACCGTACGTACTGAGGAAGGTCTCGCGCCAGTCGCTTGACGGCAATCGCCGGCCGAATGCCGCCCACGGTTTCCAGGTGGCCTGGTAGAAAACTTTTGAGAGCCGCACGCCGGAGACGCGCCGGGGCAGGATGATCGTCTCGAACGAATCTCTGAGCACGATCGCGACGAGCACGATCCCGAGGAGAGCGGCCAGAATCTGCATTTCTCTCCATCAAACCCCGGCATCAAGTGCAAAATTCATCAACCTGCTCCTGTGGTCAGCAGCGCTGACTTGACACCCGCTGATCACAGCAACAGAATTCGGGTCGGTCGTGGGCCTGGTGCCGGCGCACTACAGCAAAGAAAGCGCTCCACAACAACGCCCCAGCAATCAACTCCGAAGGTAGGTGCGTAATGAAACTGGCAAAGTTGGTTCCCGCTCTCGTCGTCGTGGGACTGTGCCTCACGGCGTGTGGCGGGAGCGATGGCGCCGGGGTGACGCTCGGCAAGAAGATCGCTTTTCTTTTGCCCGAGTCCCAAAGCGCCCGGTATGAGAGCAGGGACCTCCCCCTGTTCGAAGCCAAACTCAAGTCCATGTGTGCTGACTGCACAGTCGACTATCGCAACGCCCACCAGGACGCCTCGACGCAGCTGACCCAAGCCGAGGCGGCGCTGGCCAACGGAGCCAACGTGCTCGTGCTCGATCCGGTCGACGGCGCCACCGCGTCGGCAATCGTCGCCAAGGCCAAGGCGCGGCACGTCCCGGTCATCTCGTACGACCGGCTCGTCCTCAACACGCCCGCAGTCGATTACTACGTGTCTTTTGACAATGCGGCAGTCGGCCCGCTGCAGGCCAACGGGCTGCTCACCGCGCTGCAGGGCAAAACCAACCCCACCGTGGTGATGATCAACGGCGACCCAGGAGACGACATCTCCAAAGAGCTGAAGCAGGGCGTACAGAGCGCGCTGGCCGGCAAAGTCAACATGGCCAAGGTTTATGACACCCCGTCAGCGAACCCCGGCACCGCCCAGACCGAGATGGCGGACGCGCTAACCACACTCCACGGTCAGGTGGACGCCGTCTACGCCGCCGACGATGCGACAGCCGGCGGCGCCGTCGCCGCGCTGAAAGCTGCAGGCGTCAAGCCGCTGCCTCCGATCACGGGCGACGGCGCGGAGCTGCAAGCGATCCAGCGCATCCTGGCCGGCGAGCAGTACATGACCGTCTACAAATCGGTCAGGGCCGAGGCGGAATCGGCGGCGCAGCTCGCCTATGACCTGGCCTATGGCGTGGCCGTGCCCGCCTCGATGACCAACGGAAAGACGGTCGACAACGGAAGCACGGTGCTTCCCGCAGTGCTCGTGAGCCCGGTGGCGGTGACCAGGCCGACGATCATCTCGACCGTGATCGCCGACGGTTTCTGGACCAAATCGGAGATCTGCACTGGAGCCTACATGGACGCCTGCACCAAGGCGGGAATCTCCTAGCGCTACCCCTTGAGGGCGCCGGCCAGCAGTCCCCTGATGAAGTAGCGGCCGAGCACGATGTAGATGATGAGCGGGGGCAGCGCTGTCATCAGGGCGCCCGCCATCTGCACCTGGTACTGAGCGAGCAGCGAGCCGGCGAGCCCGTTCAAAGCCACGGTGATGGGCTGCTGGTCGGGGTCGGCCACGATTACGAGCGCGAACAGGAACTCGTTCCAGATGCTCGTGAACTGCCAGATCAGGACCACCACGAAACCCGGGATGGAAAGTGGGACGAGGATGCGGCGGTAGATACCGAGCACGGTGGCGCCGTCGATTCGAGCCGCCTCGATCACCTCGTTGGGGACAGCGGCGTAGTAGTTCCTGAATATCAACGTCGTGATCGGGATGCCGTACACGACGTGGACGAGGATCAGTCCCGGGATGCCTCCATAGAGCCCGACCTTCTCGAGCACGAGGACCAACGGGATCAGCACGCTCTGGTAGGGGATGAACATCCCGAAAAGCAGCAGAGTGAACACAAGGTCTGCGCCGCGGAATCTCCACTTGGAGAGCACGTAGCCGTTGAGAGAGCCGAGCAGCGCAGACAGCAGCGTGGCGGGGACGACCAGCAGCACGCTGTTGATGAAGCTCGGCAACAGCTTCTCGATCGCGGCGCTGTAGGGCTCGAGCGTGGGTGATGAGGGCAGCTGCCATGGAGTGGTGTGCGAGACTTCGATGAACGACTTGAGCGAGGTCACCACGATCACATAGATCGGCAGCAGGTAGAAGACCGCAACGACCAGGAGCAGCGCGTAGCAGATCACGGCCCATGGCGTGAGCCATCGGCGCCGCGGGGCAGCCGTCATCGTGCTCAACGCTCGACTTCCTGCCGCATGCTCCAGATCAGGTAGGGCGCGATCAGCAGGGCGACCATGAACAGCAACACCATCGCGATCGCGGCTCCGCGCCCGTAGAGGTTCTGGCGGAACGTGGCTGTAAACATGTAGAAGCCCGGCATGTCGGTGGCATAGCCAGGGCCTCCGTTGGTCATCACGACTACGAGGTCGAAGATCTTGAGCGAGATGTGACCGAGGATGATCACGGCCGAGAGGGTGATCGGCCGCATCAGCGGCAAGATGACCCGCAAGAAAGATTGGAGCTCGGTCGCGCCATCCACCCGGGCGGCCTCACGCAGCTCGTCAGGTATGCCGCGCAGGCCGGCAAGGAACATGGCCATGCAGAAGCCGCTCATCTGCCACGTAGCGGCGATCACGAGGCCGTTGAGCGCGGTGTGAGTATCGGCGAGCCAGGGCGACTTCAAGAATCCAAGGTGCACCTGGTCGAACAGCAGGTTGATCCCGAAGTTGGGGTTGAGCATCCAACGCCAAACCGTGCCCGTGACGACGAAAGAGATTGCAAGCGGGAAAAGAAAGACGTTCTGAAAGAAGATCGTCCCGCGCAGCTTCTGGTCGAGGAGGATTGCCGCGCCGAATCCAAGCACGATGCAGGCGGTAAGGAACAGGATGGTGAACTCGATCGTGTTGCTGATATCGGCCTGGAATCGAGGCAGGCCGAAAAGGTCCGTGTACTGGCTGATCCCGGCTGAGGTGTAGTCGGGGTTAATGCCGTACCACTTGGTCGTGGAGATGTACGCGGTGTAGCCGATGAACCCATAAACGAAGACGGCGATCAAGACGACCGAGGGCGTGACTAAGAAGAACGGAGTCAGCGAGTCCAACGAGAAATGGCGGAGGGAGCGGCCTCCGGCTGGAAGCCGCTCCCTCGCCGCGGTGCCCGAAGAGGCGACCGCCAAGTGATCCCTTACTTCAGGAACTGATCGGCTAGTTTTGCGATGTTGGTCGCGGTTGCGTTGACGTCTTTCTTCTGCACGAACTGGCCCATCTCGTCGTTGAGCCCGCTGGCGAACGCCTCCGGAGCCGCCGAACCATGCGCGATGCTGGGCGTCAGAGACGCGTTCTTGAACTCGCCGATGAACCTCTGGGCGATGGAGTCGAAGAGGCTCGGCGACACATCGGTGCGGGCCGGAATCGAACCCTTCTTCGGATTGAAGGCCGCCTGTCCCGCCTGGGAGCCACATACCTTGACCCAGTTGACGGCGTTTTCATGGTCGGGAGCACCCTTCGGCACGCCAAAGGTGTCGCAGACGATCATGTAGGTTCCGGCTGTACCGGGCGATGCGATGCCGGTGAAGTCGATGTCGGGCTTCCAGTTGGCGGCCGTGAAGTAGCCCTTCGCCCAGTCGCCCATGATGGTCGCCACCGAGGTTCCAGCCTGTAGCCGCCCGGCGGCCTGGTCCCAGTCGATGGTCGCGTGGTCTGAGTTGACGTAGTTGAGCATGGACCTGATGTAGTTCAGCGCCGTCTTGATGTTGTTGTCCGTCCAGGAGCTCTTCCCGGTGAAGAGCCCGCGGTAGAAGTCGGCCCCGCCGACCGCGACGAGGTTGTTCTCGAACAGCATCGTGACCTGCCAGTTGCCCTTGGACCCCAGCGCGAGGGGCGCCTGGATGCCAGCGGCCTTGGCGGTGCCCAGGCCGGACAGGAAGTTGTCGAGGCTGTTGGCGGTGGTGGCCGAAACCTGGGACGCTGCCTTGGCGCTGACCCAGAGCGCATTGCCGCGGTGCACGTTGACGGGCACCGACCAGACGTCGCCGCCAGAGCTGACGATCGTCTTGAGGTCCTTCGGGATGACGGCGTCCCAGCCCTCTGAGTTCCAGATGCTGGTGATCGGCTCCATCTTCGAGGCCTTGACCCAGGTGCTGATCAGCTCCTGGCCGGCGTGGACCTGGAAGCTGTCGGGTGGTTTGCCGCCCTGCATGCGGGTGGCCAGCACGGCCTTGGCATTGCTGCCGGCGCCGCCCGCAACCGCCGCGTTGACGATCTGGACGGACGGGTACTTCTGCTTGTAGATCTTGAACATCTCCGCGAGGCCGTCGGCCTCACCGCCGGCGGTCCACCAGCTGAAGATCTCGAGCTTGCTAGCGCTCGACGTGCTGCTGCCACCGCAAGCGACCAGGAATTCGGCGAAGGTCATCCCCAGGGCGAGTGTGCCTCCGGCCAGGCCGACCTTTTTGACAAACTCTCGACGGGTCCAATCCGCTTTGTTTTCGCTCACGCGCCGCACCTCTCTCGATGCCGCTCCTACTGCCTTCTTCCCTCGGAACCAATCCGCGGGGCGAGAGTGCGCCGGCAGCAGGTCTTACTCAGCCACTGGGCATTCTAAGCCTGTCCAGGGCCCCAGCCCACCTCGGGTTGGCCGTTGGGCCAGGGCGTGATTTGGAATTCGCTTTCCTGGGTAAACGTTCTCTTACAGATGGCAACTCCAAAGTCCGAACTCCTGCCAGTCCTTCCGATGGACGACGTCGTCGTCCTCCCGCACATGACGGTCACCCTCGCGGTTGAGGGCGCCGACCAGAAAGCCGCGATCGAGGCGGCGCGCCAGGGCAACCGCCTGATCCTGCTCGTGCCCCGAATCGACGGCAAATTCGGCACCATCGGCACCGCCGGCCGCCTTGGCGAGTCCGCCGAGCTGCCGACCGGCGCCGAGGCGTTCATGATCCGCGGCGAGTACCGCGCTCGCCTGGGCGGCGGCCAGGCCGACATCGGTGGAGCGCTCTGGGTCCAAGCCGACCCCATCGTCGACCCCGACCCCCCCACCGAGCGCTCGCTCGAGCTCGCGCGCGAGTACCGCGCAATGTTGGAGAACCTGGTCGAGTCGAGGGGCGTCCCGCAGGTCGTGCAGTTCCTGCGCGCCGCGAAGACTCCGGGGCACCTTGCCGACCTGGCCGGCTACTCGCCGGACCTCTCGACCGAGCAGAAACTCGAAGTCCTGGAGACGCTCGACCTCGAGCAGCGCCTCGACCTGCTGATCAAGTGGACGAAGTCGATCCTGGCCGACGCCTCGCTCAAGGAGAAGATCCGCAGCGAGGTTGCTGAGGGCATGGAGAAGACGCAGCGTGAGTTCATGCTCCGCCAGCAGCTCGAGGCGATCAAGAAGCAGCTGAACGAGGGCGGAAGCGACGTCGTCTCCAACTACCGCGAGAAGGTGGCCAAGGCCGGCATGCCAGAGGGCGTGCTCGCCGAGGTCAACCGAGAGCTCGACCGGCTGGAGCGCACCAGCGAGCAGAACCCCGAATACGGGTGGATCCGCACGTACCTGGACTGGATGCTGGACATCCCCTGGAACGTGCGCTCAGAGGACAACTACGACCTGGTCGAAGCGCGCCGCATCCTGGACGAGGACCACACCGGTCTGTCGGACGTGAAGGACCGAATCATCGAGTTCCTGGCCGTGCGCAAGCTGCGCAAGGAGCGTGGGCTCGAGGTGCTTGGCGGGCGTGGATCGGGCGCGATCATCACGCTGGTCGGGCCTCCAGGGGTGGGCAAGACCTCGCTCGGCGAGTCGGTCGCTCGGGCGCTGGGTCGCAAGTTCACGCGTGTCTCCTTGGGCGGCATCCGTGACGAGGCGGACATCCGCGGCCACCGGCGCACCTACGTCGGCGCGCTGCCAGGCCGCATCGTGCGCGCGCTGAAAGAGGCCGGGACCAAGAACCCGGTGATCATGCTGGATGAGATCGACAAGGTCGGTAGTGACTGGCGGGGCGACCCGTCGGCCGCGCTGCTCGAGGTCCTCGACCCGGCGCAGAACAACACCTTCCGCGACCACTACCTCGAGGTCGACCTCGACCTCTCCGAAGTGCTGTTCATCCCCACGGCCAACGTGTCGGAGACGATCCCGGCTCCGCTGCTGGACCGCATGGAGCTGATCCGCCTCGACGGCTACACCGAAGAGGAGAAGGTCGCCATCGCGCGGGACCACCTTCTTCCGCGACAGGTCGAGCAGGCGGGGCTGAAGCCAGACGAGGTGGCGGTCTCGGCCGACGCGATCATGAAGGTGATCACGGACCACACCCGCGAAGCGGGCGTCCGCAACCTGGAGCGCGAGCTCGGCAAGATCACGCGCAAGGTCGCGACCAAGGTCGCCACGACCGAGATGACGCCACCGATCGCGATCACGCCCGAACGCGTGCGCGAGTTCTTGGGCAAGCCTAGATTCGACAACGAGGTCGCGGCTCGCACTGCGGTGCCCGGAGTGGCCACCGGTCTCGCCGTGACCGGCACCGGCGGGGACGTCCTCTTCGTCGAGGCCGCCGCGACCGAGAGCAACGGGCACGGCAGCACGTTGATCCTGACCGGCCAGCTGGGCGACGTGATGAAGGAGTCGGCGCAGATCGCGCTGTCCTTCGTCCGCTCACACACCGCAGAGCTGAACATCGATCAAGGGGCGGCTGACAAGTCGTTCCACATCCACGTGCCCGAGGGCGCTGTGCCCAAGGACGGCCCGTCGGCCGGCGTGACGATGACGACCGCGATCGTGAGCCTGCTGACGGGGCGCCCTGTGCGGAGCACAGTAGGTATGACCGGCGAGGTCACCCTGCAGGGCCTGGTGCTGCCGATCGGTGGCGTCAAGCAGAAGGTGCTGGCCGCCCACCGCATGGGCCTCACGGAGGTCATCCTCCCGCGCCGCAACGAGAAGGACATCGACGATGTGCCCCAGAGCGTGCGCGAATCGATGACGTTCCACCTGGCGAGCCGGGTGAACGAGGTGCTCGAGTTCGCGCTCGAGCCCGCCGCGACAGCCAAGACCGAAGCGGCCTAGTAGTTGTCCATCCAGGGGTCGCCCAACGGCACCTATGGCACCAAGACGCCGGGCGGAAAGTGGCTTCAGAGGCTGTTCGAGCCGATGGCAAAAAGGCAGATCGACACGTATCGGCGGACCGGCGGGACGAACCGGATGAGCCGGATGATGGGGTTCCCAGTTGTTCTGCTGACCACCAAAGGAGCCAAGTCGGGATTGGAGCGCACGGCAGCGCTCGGAGGGTTTGCGGAAGGGGACGACGCCTGGCTCGTCGTGGCTTCGAACGGCGGATCGGTCCGCCACCCCACGTGGTTCACGAACATGGTTCAACACCCGGACGACATCTGGCTCGAGGTGGGCAAACGAAAGATGAAGGTCCGAGGCGAGTCCCTCACCGGCCTTGCCCGCGAAGAGTCGCTGCGGAGGATCGCGGCAATCGCGGCTCGCTACGGGCAGTACCAGAAGAAGACGGATCGGGAGATCCCGATCGTTCGGCTGACGCGGATCTCTGGTTAGTGACCGCCCGCCGGACTTCGCGCGAGATCCTCGAGACAGCCACGACGATCGCCGTGGTTGGAGCATCGCGTGATCCGGGCAAGGCGGGCGGCTCCGTGCCGGCCGGGCTGCAGCAGCGCGGCTTCCGCGTCATCCCGATCAACCCCTTCGCCGACGAGCTGTTCGGTGAGAGGGTCTATCGCTCGCTGAGCGAGGTGCCAGTCCACATTGACATCGTCGACGTCTTCCGGCCGGCGCGCGAGGCGCCAGAGATTGCGCGGCAGGCTGTCGCGGTGGGCGCGAAGGCACTGTGGCTGCAGCTCGGCATCCGCTCCGAAGAAGCGCGGCGGATCGCTGAGGCGGCGGGCCTGGAATACGTCGAGAACGAATGCACGGCGGTGGTGAGCGCCCTCTACCGGATCCGAAAGCAAACCGCCGCGTAATCGGGGGTGGCCAACGGAGCATTAAAGCCGGTAAACGGGCTTGTGCACGAACATTTGTTTGGTAGAATTTGGGCGTGGAGTACGCGTCGGTCAGCCCGGAGAATCAGGACCAGGCGAGAGCCCTGGATGACGAGATCTGCGAGGTCTCGGCATACGCCCACGCTGCGCTGGCGCAAGTGGCCACGGCGTGCGCAAAGTTCGACGCGATCGGCGGCTGGGGCGCGGGTGGAATCCGCTCCTTTCCACACTGGCTCACCATCAAGACCGGCTTCGACATGCACACGGGTGCCGAGCTGCTGCGCGTCGGGCAGTCTCTAGACGCCCTGCCCAAGATCGCTGAGGCGTTCACAGCGGGGCGGCTGTCATTCGACAAGGTTCGGCAGATCACCACGGTTGCAAGTCCGGCGAACGAGCACATTCTTCTCGAGATCGCTCAGGGTGCCTCTGGCGCGCAGCTGGCGAGAATCTGCCGCGCGCTGCGGCGGATTGCCGATGCCAACGCGCCCAAGCGCGCGGACGAGCATCTCTACCTGCGGGGAATCTGGACGCATTGGGACGACGACGGCATGCTCGAGCTGGTGGCCAAGCTCACGCCCGAGGATGCTGCGGTTGTCCAGGCCGCGCTGGAGTCGATCACCGGCTCGCGGCCGGTGCCCGAACCGACCGACGACGGCGTGAAGGATCCGGCCGACGACCGCTGGGCGGCGCGCCGGGCGGATGCGTTGGTGGCGATGTGCGAGCACGTGCTCGCGGGCGGAGCGGAGAACCTGGTCATGTCGCCGGCCGCCCGCCAGATGGTAGTGCACGTCGATGTCGGCGTGCTCACCGGTGAGTCGAGCGAAGGCCGCTGCTTCGTCGAAGGAGGTTCACCTCTGTCCGCAGGCGCGGCACGCAGGCTCGGCTGCGATGCGGAGGTGGTCGGGGTGATCGAGCGGTACGGACTGCCGATCGACGTCGGCCGGAAGCAGCGCATCGTTCCAGAACGGCTGCGCCTGGCGCTGCACGTGCGCGACCGCTTCTGTCGCTTCCCGGGTTGTGGCGTGCCGGCCCACCGCACGGAGGCTCATCACCACGAGCATTGGGCGCTGGGCGGCGAAACCAACCTGGACAACCTCTTGCTTCTGTGCGGGTTCCATCACCGGCGTCACCACGAAGGCGCATATCGAATCCGCAAGACGGTGGATGGTTTCTCATTCGAGACCGACGACGGCCACCTCATTCGACCACCCGCCCGAGATCCGGTCGTTTCCGACCGAGGGGTTCCGAGTCTCCTACGCGCACAACATCCTGATCTCGATCCAAGCACGCCCTCAGCGCTGTGGGGCGGCGCGGAGATGGAGTTCGACTATGCCGTGAGCGTGATCGCGGATGCGTGCGCGTTCGCGGAAGCGCGGGCTGCACCGGACAGCTAGACCGCTCCGTTACTCTCGACGCATGGCTCGCCGCCAGCGTCGACTGCTCCGAGACCGCAGCATCGAGTGCGAGCTGAAGTTTCGACTCAAGGGACCCCGCGACCATACGAAGCTGCGCGCGCTGCTGCGCCAGCGAGGCGCTCACCTCGATGGAAGATATCGCGAGGAAAACTATCGCTTCAACGGGCCCGGCAAGTCCACCCGTCAGACGACGCTGCGGCTTCGCGTCCTCGA
>JBGQGS010000071.1:0-10602 GCA_041497555.1 Candidatus Dormibacteraceae bacterium
AGCTCGAGCAGGCTCGAGACCGTTGTCATCAGGTCGAGCGCGTTCTCGGGTGAGGCGCCCGATTTCCGGGGCTCACGGGCGACGTTCACCTCGACCAGGACCGCCTGTTTCGGGGCGTGACGAGCGATCGATTCGGCGAGACGAACGGAGTCGACGGTCTGGATGAGCGCGAAACGCCCGGCGGCAAGCTTGACCTTGTTCGTCTGCAGGTGGCCGATCAGGTGCCACTGCGCGCCGGTGACCGATTCCATCTTCGGGAGTGCTTCCTGGACGCGGTTTTCGCCGAGCATGTGCAGCCCGGCGGCCAGCGCCTCGCGGCAGGCGTCGACTCCGAATCCCTTGGTCACCGCCACGATCGCGACCTCATCAGGGTTTCGCCCGGTGGCGGCGATACGAGCACTGACGCGGGCCAGTCGCTCGATAACCGTCACCGGAGGGCGACGATGGCACCGAATCGCGTGCCGTCCGGCAGGCGCCGGTGCGAGGGCAGAAAATCACTTTCCTTCGTACATATGCCCATCACGTGGACGCCGGACAACCCGGCCTGTTCGAGCTGTGCGCGGTTGGCGGCGGCAAGGTCGAGTAGGAAGCGGTCGCCGGCCGATGGGGTGACGAACCGCGCCTCGAACTGCGACGCAACCTCGCCGCCGACCTGGTAGCAGCGACCGCAGATCCCGGGACCGATGCCGGCGACGATGTCTTTCGGCGCTGAGCCGTATTCGTCGCGCATCGCCTTCACGGCCGCCTTCGCGACGCCTGCCACCGTGCCACGCCAGCCGGCATGGGCGAGCCCCGCGCACCGCCTGTTCGCATCCCACAGCACGATCGGGTAGCAGTCCGCATATGTGGCGAACAGGGCCACGTCGCGCCGGTCGGTGACCAGCCCGTCGGCGCCCTGCACCACGTCCTGCGGCTCGTCGACACGCGAGACGGTCGAGCCGTGGACCGCGCCCGCTGTCGTCAGCGGCTCGTCCTCGATGCCGAGCGCGCGGGCAAAGGCTCGCCGCGAGGCGAGCACGGGATCGGGGTCTGGAGCATGCGTGAGGCCGACCGAGCCCAGCGCGGTCGTCGAGAAGCCGTGCACCAGGCCTGGTTCCGACTCGAGCTCCGCGATCTTGAGCACCAGCGGCGTGACTCTCACGCCGACGAGCTTACGAACGTCGGGAGCTCAGTACCTGCTCGATCTCCTTCTTCACCTGCTGGAGGTCCATGAACTCTCGGTAGACCGACGCGAACCTGATGTACGCGACCTCATCGAGGTCTCGCAGCCGGACCATCACCATCTCGCCGATCTCGCCACTTGGAATCTCGACGCGGCCCGAGCGCCGCAGCTCCGCCTCGATGTCATCGACGATGGCGCGCAGACGCTCGGGCGAGATGTCGCGCTTCTCGGTCGCCTTTTTCAGGCCTGTGAAGAGCTTCTGTGGATCGAAGTCCTCGCGCCGCCCATCCTTCTTCGTGACGAAGAACGGGACGGTCTCGATCCTCTCGTACGTAGTGAATCTCTGCCCGCACTGCAGGCACTCACGCCGGCGACGGATCGCCTCCCCGACCTCCGAGTCGCGAGAATCGACCACCTTCAGGTCGTGATGACCGCAGTACGGGCAGCGCATTTCTTGTCCTCTTTGATTACGGCTTTGGGTCTGGTTGCGCGCGAGCGCCTGGCTACATCCGGTTGCGCAGAAACGCCGGGATGTTGATGTCGCCGAGCTCTTCCGCGCCGAACTCGGGCCGCTCGATCGTACGCCGCATCGTCTCCTGCTTGGCCTCGACCTGGGTCTTGCCGCCGAAGCCGGTGGCTATGACCGTGACCTTGATCTCGCCCTGCATGGTCTCGTCGCGCACAACACCGAAGATGATGTTGGCGCCAGGGTCCGCCGCCGCACGCACGATCTCCGCCGCCTTTTGCACCTCTTGCAGGGTGATGTCCTTGCCGGCCGTGATGTTGAAGAGGATGCCCTTGGCACCGTCGATCGACGTCTCGAGCAACGGGCTGGAGACCGCCTGCTTGGCGGCATCCTCCGCGCGCGTATCGCCTGCGCCGTGGCCGATGCCCATCAGCGCCTCCCCCGCGTTCTCCATGATCGCCTTCACGTCGGCGAAGTCGAGGTTGATGACCCCCGGCTGGGTCACCAGGTCGGAAATTCCCTGCACGCCCTGGCGCAGCACGTCGTCCGCCATCCGGAAGGCTTCCTCGAGCGTCGTCTTGGAGCTGGCGACCTGCGCGAGCCGGTCGTTGGGGACGACGATCAGCGCGTCGACCTGGCTGCGCAGCGCCTTGATGCCTTCCTCGGCGGTGTCGTTGCGGATGCGCCCTTCGAACGCGAAGGGCCGCGTGACCACGCCGATGGTCAGCGCGCCGGCCTCTTTGGCCAGCTCCGCCACGATCGCGGCCGACCCGGTGCCGGTGCCGCCGCCCATGCCGCAGGTGATGAACACCATGTCCGAGTCCTGCACGACCGCCGAAAGCTCTGTGCGGCTCTCGTCCGCCGCGTCGCGACCGCGCGTCCAGTCACCCCCGGCCCCAAGTCCGCGGGTGACCTTGCTTCCCATCTGGACCTTAACGTCGGCCTGGCAGCGTTCGAGCGCCTGCTTGTCCGTGTTGACGGCGATGAACTCGACCTTGAGCGCTTTCGAGATCATGCGATTGACGGCGTTGCCGCCACCGCCACCGCAGCCGACGACCTTGATTCGCGCCCGCCCTTCGTGCAACAAACTTTCCTTCATGACGACCTCCTGGTCCGAATTTGCTTTGGCTATGGCGAGCTCCAGCTGGCTTCGGGTCTGTTCTCTAGAAAAAATCGCGCAGCCACCTCACTGTCTTTTGATACGTGTTGCCGAACGTCGCGGGTTGGCGGGTTCCGTAGCCCCGAACCGGGGCGCGAGAGCCCCACTTCACGAGACCGGACACGACCCCGAATGAGGGTCCCTGCGCCTTGTCGGCCAGGCCGACGAGCCCTATCGGCTGGCCGAGTCGAGCCGAGGTGTCGAAGACGTACTGGGCGGCGTCCATCGTGCCCATCAACCGCGATCCCCCGCCGGTGACGACGACGCCCGCCGGGAGAAGCTGGTCGAAACCCGTCTTCCGAACCTCTTCGCGCGCCATCAGGAAGATCTCGCGCATACGCGGGCCGATGATCTCGGCGAGGAAGCGCCGCGGCAAGGCGGTGATCCTGTCGCCCCCAACCTGGCGGACCTCGACCTTCTCCGCGTGGTCGATTACCTCCGGCAGCGAGTGGCCGTAGTTGAGCTTGAGGCTCTCCGCCTCGTCAAGGGTCGTGCGCAGGCCGATCGCAATGTCGCTCGTGACGTGGTTGCCACCGACCGGCAGGACGGCGACGTGGCGGGCGGAGCCGTCGTTATAGACGACCACGTTCGTGGTTCCGGCGCCGATCTCGACCAGGCAGACGCCGAGCTCGATCTCCTGCTGGCTGAGCACGCCTTCTCCGGCAGCCAGCCCCGCGCAGACGACGTCTTCGACGTCGAAGCCCGCGCCGTGCACGCACTTGATGACGTTCTGAACGGCGGTCTGGGCGCCCGTGATGATGTTGGTCTCGACCTCGAGGCGGCGGCCGGTCATGCCGATCGCGTCGCGGACGCCGTCCTGTCCGTCCACCGTGTAGGCGCGTGGGATGACATGGATGACCTGGCGGTCGGAGGCGACGCTGATCGCGCGGGAGGCTTCGACCACTCGCTGCACGTCGTCCTCTCCGATCTCGTGGTCGGGTCGCGCGACGGCGATCACACCTGTGGAGTTCTGGGACCAGAGGTGCGTGCCCGCGAGCGAGACCACGACGGACTCGATGCGCTGACCGGCCATCCGCTCCGCGGTGACGGCGGCGGCCTGGATGGACGCGATCGTCTTGTCGAGGTTCACGACCACGCCTTTGCGCAGGCCTTCGGACGGGCTTTCGCCCACTCCGATGATGCTCACCGGAGCACCAGGGTCGTCAGACTCGGCTATGACCACCGCGACCCGGCTCGTGCCTAGGTCGAGACCGACGGTTTTCTTCCGCCGCGACAAAACTGTGCTGGGATGCCTCCTGGAACGTAGAGAGATATTGGGCGGGTTGCCGGGATTATATCGGCTCCCGGGCGGCTGCGGGGCCAGATTTTGTGGGTTGCTTGGTGATTGGGGCCACGCCTTGTGGTCGCGAGACCTGGGGGAAAGGACTGGGAAAGGGTGTTGGGGCGGGGTCCGCAGGCAAATTTACAGGCCTGAAGTATTGACAAAGCGAACAGATGTTTGTACCATTGTCCTATGCTCGCGACGCAAGACGTTCGCTCGTTCAGAGCCGCAAATCGGACTGGAGAGGAGCTCGGCGACGAGCTGATCCGGCTGCGTCACCAGATCGACGTCTTGGAACTGGGCTTCGCGATGAAGGCGGCCGCGTTCGCTGCCACTGACGAGTACAACGACCAGGGTTCGGTCAGCCCGATCGACTGGATCCGCTTCAACTGCTACATGACGAGCAACGCCGCGGCAGACCGAGTCGCTGTTGGGGAACGGATTGGCGAGATGCCAGAGAGTTTCCAGGCGCTGGCGAGCGGCCGGATCGGCTTTGCCCACCTGACAGTGATGGCCAGAACGGCAGACGCGATAGGGGCGAACTTCAACGAGGCGGCGCTGATCGACAAGGCGCTGGAGAACTCGCCGGGCAAGTTTCACCACATCTGCCGGCACTATCGGCACGCCGCGGACCCGAAGGGTTACGCGGCAGAGCAGGCGGAGCAGGTCGAGAACCGCCGGCTCTCGATAAGCACCTGGGAAGACGGCTCGCTCCTGCTCAATGGCGTGCTCGACCCTGTGGGTGGTGCCGCGCTGCGGACGGCGCTGGAGCCGCTGGCGCGCAAGTCGGGCGCCCATGACGACCGCGATCGAGAGCGCCGGCTGGCCGATGCCCTGGTCGATCTTTCGATGCATGCACTGGATAGCGGGTTGATCCCGCAGCAAGGATCCCAGCGGACGCATTTGCAGGTCACCACGTCGCTCGAGACTCTGCTCGGCCTGCCGGGTGCGCCGGCCGCTGATATGGAGTTCTCACTCCCAATCTCGTCCAAGACAGTCGAGCGACTGGCATGCGACTGTTCGGTCACGCGCATCTTGCTCGACTCCGATTCGATGGTCATCGATGTCGGGCGGGCCAAGCGTGTGATCTCGGGACCGACACGCAAGGCGCTCAACGTCCGTGACGGCCACTGCGTCTGGCCGGGTTGTGAGCGGCCAGCGAGCTGGACATCAGGACACCACCTCGTGCATTGGACTCGCGGCGGTGCGACCGACCTTCCCAACCTGGCTTTGCTCTGTCACCGGCATCACTGGATGGTCCACGAGGGCAACTGGAATCTCGTCCGTGGCGACGACGGGCGGATGCTGACCATCCCGCCGACGCTGACCTTCGGTCCTCCCGCGCGCGGACCGGACTAACTACAAAGCTCCCGTCCTAAACTGAGCCGGTGTCCAAGCTCCTTGGGTTGCGCTGTCGCGAGTGCGCCGCAGAGTACGAGCTGCAGGCGACGCACGTCTGCGAGATGTGCTTCGGGCCTCTGGACGTCATTTACGACCAGGGCGCACTGAAGAAGGTGGTGAGCCGGCAGCGCATCGAGCAGGGTCCCAAGTCGATGTGGCGGTACCGCGACCTGCTGCCTGTTGAAGACTCAGTGCAGGTGGTCACTCTGGGCGAGGGTTTGACGCCCCTCGTCAAGGCGGACCGGCTGGGCGCCGAGCTTGGGCTGCGGAACCTCTACCTCAAGAACGACAGCATGAACCCGACCAACTCCTTCAAGGACCGCGTGGTTTCCGTCGCGATCAGCTGGGCGCGGTCGCATGGCTTCGAAACCATCGCCTGCGCGTCCACCGGCAACCTGGCCAACGCCGTAGCAGCGTATGCGGCGCGGGCCGGCCTCGAGTGCTATGTGTTCATCCCGGTCGACCTCGAGCCGGCGAAGATCGTGAGCATCGGCGTCTTTGATCCGAACGTGGTCGCGGTTCGGGGCAATTACGACGAGGTCAACCGCCTGTGCAGCCAGCTCGTCGAGTCGACGCCGTGGGCGTTCTGCAACATCAACATCAGGCCCTTCTATGCGGAAGGGTCCAAGACGCTGACGTTTGAGACGGCCGAGCAGCTGGGCTGGAAACTGCCGGACGAGATCATCATCCCGATCGCGAGCGGCTGCCAGTTCGTCCGCCACCGCCAGGCCGCCAAGGAGCTGGTCGAGTACGGGTTGGTCCGCGAAGATCGAGTCCCAAAGTTCACCGGAGCCCAGGCGCTCGGATGCGCTCCGGTCTATAACGCGTTCAAATCCGAAACACCGGAGCGGGTGCTGCCCGTCAAGCCGGACACGATCGCCCGCTCGATCGCCATCGGCAACCCGTCCGACGGTATGTATGTGAACCGGATCGCCATCGAGACTGGCGGCGTGGTCGAAGCGGTCACAGAAGAGGAGATCGTCGCCGGGATCCGCCTGCTTGCCCGAACTGAAGGGATCTTTACCGAGACGGCGGGTGGCGTCACCATTGGTGTGCTGGCGAAGCTCGCTCGGGCGGGGCGATGGAACGGAGACGAGGTCGTGGTGGCCTACGTCACCGGGCACGGCCTCAAGACCGCCGACGTGCTAGCTTCGGCCAACGGGCATGCGCGCCGCGTGGAAATAGAACCGACCCTCAAATCGTTTCGCGAAAAGGTGAATATCTAATGCCGCAGTTCCGCATCCCCGGTCCGCTACGCCGCCTTTCGGATGGGCAGGTCACCGTTGACGTGGAGGCGACAGACCTCGCCACCGCCATCGCTGCCCTCGACGCGCGGTATCCGGGCTTCAAGGATCGCCTGCTCGACGAGAACGGCGAGCTTCGTCAGTTCGTCAACGTGTATTTGAATGACGAGGATGTGCGGCTGGGCTCCGGGCTCAAGGCGAAGGTCGGAGCCCAGGACGAGATCTCGATCGTGCCGGCGGTAGCCGGAGGCGCGTTCCGGGCTTAGACTCGGGTCTGTGGGGCGCAGGCGGCTGAAGCTGATCTTTGGTCCGGCCATGGTTAAGGAGCCGGTGATCTACCAGCTAGGCAAGCAGTTCGCCTTGGTGACCAACATTCGCCGAGCCGACGTCACGCGGGACCAGGGCTGGGTGCTCATGGAGATCACCGGGGAGCCCGAGGAGATGGACAGGGGTGTCGCCTACCTCGAGTCGCGAGGTGTCCAGGTCGAGCCCGCCGAGGGAGACCTGGTCGAATAGGGCGCGACCGGGTGGCAGCTTAGCCCCACATTAAGATAGCCGCCGAGATGGAGCGCAGCGTGGATACTGCAATCATCGGGGCAGGTCAGGCCGGGCTGGCCACCAGCTGGTTTCTCACGCAGTCGAGCGTCGACCACGTGGTGCTCGAAGCCGGGGTCGCCGCCGACACCTGGCGCAAGCGCCGCTGGGACTCGTTCTGCCTCGTCACCCCCAACTGGAGCGTCCAGCTCCCTGGGGCGAAGTACGAGCGACCGGATCCGGACGGATTCATGCCGCTGGCGGACCTCATCGATTACTTTCAATCATGGGCGAACTCTTTTGACGCCCCTGTCGTGGAGAACAGTCCCGTCACGTCGCTGGAAGCGGACGGCGACGGGTTTCTCATCTCACTGCTTTCGGAGAAGCTCAAGGCTCGGCAGGTTGTGGTGGCGACCGGTGCATACCAGCGTCCCCATCGCCCTGCGGGCGCGGAAGCACTTTCGGACGGAGTTACGCAGCTCTTCGCCGAGGAGTACCACAACCCCGAAGCGCTGCCTCCGGGTGCCGTCCTCGTCATCGGCAGCGGCCAGACCGGGTGCCAGCTCGCCGAGGAGCTTCACGAATCGGGTCGCAAGGTGTTCCTGGCGTGCGGCCGGTGCGTGTGGGTACCGCGCGTGCTCGAGGGTCGGGACATTTTCTGGTGGATGATCGAGTCGGGCTTCATGGATCGAACCCCCGACAAGCTTCCCTCGCCAATGGCGAGGCTGCTCGGCAACCCTCAAGCCACCGGGCACGACGGCGGGCGAGAGCTGAACTTCCGTCTTCTAAACAACATGGGCGTTGAGCTGGTCGGGAGGTACCTCGGGGCTGACGGTTCGAAGATCCGGTTCGCTGACGATCTCGCCGCAAGCGTCGACTTCGGCGACGCGAGGCTCACCGACCTGTTGAAGTTCATCGAGGCCTACTGCACTCGCACTGGAGCCACAGCGCCGCCTTTCGACATGCCGCCGCCCCTTCGGGTCAAGACCCGGACCGAGCTCGACATCACACAGGACGGAATCGGCGCTGTCATCTGGACGAGCGGATACCGGCCGGACTACGGTTGGGTGAAGTTCCCGGTCTGCGACGACATGGGCTTCCCCATCCAGACCGACGGCCGCACCAAAGTGCCAGGCTTGTACTTCATGGGCGTGCACTGGATGCGGAAGAACAAGTCGTCGATCCTCTATGGCGTGGGTGAGGACGCAGAGGTCGTCGCCACGCAGATCATCGAGGCGCGTTCATGAGAGTAGCCGTAGCGATGTCGGGTGGCGTCGACTCGTCCGTCGCGGCCGCGCTTCTGCAGGCCCAGGGGCACGACGTGGTCGGCGTGACGCTGCAGCAGTGGCCGCGCGATGACATGGAGGAATCGGCGCGGCACGGCGGATGCTGCAGCCTCTCGGCTGTGGAAGACGCGCGTCGCGTCGCGTCTCTGCTGGGCATTCCTTATTACTGTTGGAACCTGGAGAAAGAGTTCGGCGAGCGGGTCATCGAACCGTTTCACCGCGATTACCTGGAGGGTCGGACGCCGAATCCATGCGTGCGGTGCAACGCCTTCGTGCGCTTCGACCTCATGCTCGGCCGCGTGCTCGAGCTTGGGTTCGACCGCCTTGCGACCGGACACTACGCGCGGGTCGTGAACGGGACGCATGGTCCTGAGCTGCACACCGCGCTCGACAGCGCCAAAGACCAGTCGTACATGCTCTATCACCTCGATCGCGAGCGCCTTGGGAACGTCCTCTTCCCGCTCGGAGGAATGACCAAGCGCGAGGTCCGCGAGCATGCCCGAGAGTTCGCCCTGCCGGTGGCGAACAAAGCGGAGAGCCAGGAGATCTGCTTCGTGCCGCGCGGAGACACGGCTCGCTACCTCGCGGACCGCCTGCCCGTCCGTGCCGGCGCGGTCGTCGACTCGAGCGGACGGGAGCTTGGCACGCATCGCGGCACCGCCCTCTACACGGTGGGGCAGCGAAGCGGTTTCGGCGACCTCACCGAGGCTGGGCCGTGGTACGTGGTGCGCGTCGACGCGTCCTCCAACCGGCTTGTCGTCGGCCGCAAGGAGGAGCTCGCCGTGCGCGAGGTCGAGCTGCGGGACGTGAGCTTCGTCGACGGGTCGGTGCCTGAACCCGTGAGATGCGAGGCGAGGCTTCGGTACCACGCACAGCCGATCCCCGGCGTGTACCGGGCTGGACGGCTGTCCCTGGACGCGCCGTTCTTGGGCGCCGCGCCCGGCCAGGCCGCGGTGCTCTACTCGGGCAGCCGGGTCCTCGGCGGGGGGATCATCGCCACCACGTCGTGAGCGGCCGTCCGGATCTCGTGCTGGCCGCGCTTCACTGGGTCGAGTACGTCGGACTGCTGGGCGGGCTGGGTTCGATCGTCGTCAGGCGGCTGGCGGCCAACCGGCCTCCGATCGTCTGGGCCCGACACCCACCGATGCACATCGCGTTGGGGGCGGCTTTCCTCGGCGGCCTGGCCGTGATCACGGTCGAAGGATTCCAGGCAGGTGCGCTGCCGGGGTGGGAGCGCCTCGCCCGCGTCACGGCCGAGGGCCTGGCGCTGGTCTTCTGCCTCCGCGGCATTCCGTACGTCGCGCCGACCGCGTTCCTCGCCGCGGCGTTGCTGCCATTCGCCGGTCACGCGGCCGCTGTGGAACCGGCAGCCGGCGCGGAGTTTGCTGACGTGCTCCATGTCGTCTCTGCAGGCATGTGGGGGGGAGGCATCCTCGCCCTGGCCACGCTGCAGCCGCCGGATGGTTGGGGTGGCTCCGAGGCGCGAGCGCTGCTCGATCGCTTTGCGGGTGTCGCCCTGATCGCGTTCGCGGTGACGGCTTTAACGGGAGTGCTGCGGGCCACCGAGCAGCTCCAGGGGCTCGGCGACCTGTGGGGAACGTCTTACGGAGTCGTGCTGTCTCTGAAGTCGGTGGGTGTCGCGATCATGCTCGTGCTCTCGTCCCTGGCCTGGCGTCGAGGACTGCCGGTTGCCCGGGTCGAGGCAGCAATGACCGTGCTTGTCGTGGCGGCCACCGCGGTGCTGGCCGCCTTTCCAGCACAGGCCTAGAATCCGAGGGTGGCCACAGTTCGCGAGGTCATGAAGGCCAGCCTCTACTCGGTGAGCCCCTCGACGACCGTAGGAGAGGCGATCTCGCTGATGGCACGGCACCGGATCGGTTCCGCCCTCGTCATGGAGGGCGGCAAGCTCATCGGCATCTTCACCGAACGTGACACGGTGCGGGCGATCTCCCAGTCGCATGACGCGCCCGATCACGAGATCTCCTCCTGGATGACGCGCGACCCGAAGACAGTGGACCCGGAGGTCGAGGTCGAGACCGCGCTCAGGACGATGCTCGACAACGGGTTC
>JBGQGS010000072.1:0-10545 GCA_041497555.1 Candidatus Dormibacteraceae bacterium
AAGCTGCGCGCGCTGCTGCGCCAGCGAGGCGCTCACCTCGATGGAAGATATCGCGAGGAAAACTATCGCTTCAACGGGCCCGGCAAGTCCACCCGTCAGACGACGCTGCGGCTTCGCGTCCTCGACGGAGGCCCGCGCGGAGTGCTCACGACCAAAGGCCCGGCCAAGTTCGAGGGGCGCGTCAAGATCCGAGAGGAGACGGAGATCGCCGTCTCGGACGCCCACGCCACCATGGACCTGCTCCTGCAGCTTGGTTTCCAGGTCGCGTGGGCTTATCCGAAACGCCGCACCATGTGGACGCTAGACGGCGTGGCCGTCACTCTTGACGTACTGGAATTCGGCTGGTTCGTCGAGCTCGAAGGCCCGTTGGCGGTCCTACCCGAGATGGCACGCAGCCTCGGACTGGATCCGGACCACGCGCTGCGTGAAAGCTACTCGGTCCTTGCGCGCGCGTACATGACGACCAGCAAGAAGAAGACATCGAAGACAGGCGGAGGGAAGGTGACCTAGCTCTTGGTCGGGCCCACCCACACCGTCTGCACGTTGACGAACTCCTTGATCCCGTACGACCCGAGCTCGCGGCCATAACCCGAACGCTTCACGCCACCGAATGGCAGCCGCGCATCCGAGGCGACCATGCCGTTGATGAAAACCAAGCCGGCCTCCACGCGTTCGGCCAGCTTCTTGGCCCGGCCGACGTCGGCGGTCCAGATTGCGGAGCCGAGTCCGAAGTCGGTGTCGTTGGCGACGCGCAGCGCGTCCTCGGCGTCGGTGACGCGGATCACGGCAGCCACCGGCCCGAAAGTCTCCTCGTGGTACGCGGGCATGCCGGGGCGGACGTTGGCCAGCACGGTCGGCTGGAAGAAGTAACCGCCGCCATCCAGCCGCTTGCCACCCGTCAGCGCCCGAGCGCCGAGCCGTACCGAGTCGGTGACCTGGCGCTCCAGCTCTTTGACGAGGTCGGCGCGGGCCAGGGGGCCGACCTGGTTCCCACGGTCCATCGGGTTCCCCACCTTCAGCGCTCCCACGGCCTTCGCCAGCCGATCCTCGAAGTCATCCGCAACGGACTCCTCGACGATGAAGCGCTTGGCAGCGATGCAGCTCTGGCCGTTGTTCTGGTTGCGGGCCCGGCACGCCTGGGTCGCCGCAGTCGCAAGGTCGGCATCTTTCAGGACGATGAAGGGATCCGAGCCACCGAGCTCGAGCACCGATTTCTTCAAGGCCTTGCCCGCCGCGGTCGCCACGAGCGAGCCGGCCGCTTCAGAGCCGGTCAGCGTAACCCCCGCCACGCGGCGGTCGGCGACGATCCGTTCCACCGCGCCCGAACCGATCATCAACGTCTGGAACACGCCTTCGGGCACGCCCGCCTCGCGGAAAACCTCTTCGATGGCCAGGGCGGACTGCGGAACGTTCGACGAGTGCTTGAGCAGCATCACGTTCCCCGCGGCGAGCGCCGGGAGGCCGGCACGGAACGCCTGCCAGAACGGGTAGTTCCAGGGCATGACCGCAAGCACCACACCCAACGGCTGAAACCTCACGTAGCTCTCAGACGCGGTGCTCTCGATCGGCTCGTCGGCCAGAAGCCGAACTGCGTTGTCGGCGATCCAGCCGGCGGTCCAAGCGCACTTCTCCACCTCGCCCTCGGCCTCGACGATAGGCTTCCCCATCTCGGACGTCAGCAGGGCCGCGTACCTCTGCTTGTCCGCCCGGAGAACCCCAGAAACGGAGCGCATGATGGCCGCCCGCACCTCTATTCCGGCTTCCCGCCAGGCGTGGCGGGTGGCCCAGGCTCGAGCGACGGCGGCCTCGATCCCCGCTTCGTCTAGCTCCGGGAATGTGGCCAGCTCACGGCCCGTGGCCGGATCGATGGATCTCAGCACCCTGTCGAATCATGCCACGATTCAACAAGTGGCCCGTGCACCGGAGAAACGACGCCTCGATCGTCCTGCCGTCCCGCCCTCGATCACGCCAGATCCGGTGGGGGACGGAAGGCGCCGCGTCGTGATCGAAGCGGTCACACCTGAGATCGATGGCGGCAGATTCCCGGCCAAGAGGGCGCTTGGCGAACGCGTCAGCGTGGAGGCGGACGTGTTCGCGGATGGGCACGACGCGGTTTCCTGCATGTTGCGCTGGCGCCACGAGTCGTCACAGCTCTGGAACGACGTGCCGATGGTCCCGCTGGTCAACGACCGCCGGCGCGGCGAGTTCATGGTCGGCGAGCTCGGCCGTTACTTCTACACGATCCGGGGCTGGGTGGACGCATTTGAGACCTGGAGCCGGCAGTTCGCCAAGCGGGTCGAAGCCGGCCAGGACATCACTCTCGAGGTGGAGGTCGCCGCGCGGATGATCGAGGCGGCTGCAGGCCGCGCCGACAGCTCCGACTCGAACCGCCTCCGGGCGTACGCCGCCGCGATCCGAAAAAGGCGAACCGCCGCTTCCACTGCGCTGAGCGACGAGCTCGCGCAGCTCATGGACCGCCACGCCGACAAGAGCCTCGCGGTCACCTATCCCAAAGAGCTCGAGGTCATAGTCGACCCGGAAAGGGCGCGCTTTTCCGCGTGGTACGAGCTTTTCCCACACTCAGCAGGTGATCTCGGCAAGCACGGGACCTTCCGCGACGTCGAGCGGCGCCTCGTGGAGGTTGCGGAGATGGGCTTCGACGTCCTCTACCTGCCGCCCATCCACCCGATCGGACGGTCGCATCGAAAAGGGGCGAACAACTCTGTGACCGCCGGCCCCGACGAGCCCGGCAGCCCCTGGGCGATCGGCTCCGAGGAGGGCGGACACAAGTCCGTCAACCCGCGGCTCGGCACCCTCGATGACTTCCGCCACGTGCTCCAAGCCGCCGGTGAGCACGGGATCCAGGTGGCGCTCGACATCGCATTCCAGTGCTCGCCCGACCACCCGTACACGCGCGAGCACCCCGAATGGTTCAAGCACCGGCCTGACGGCGCGATCCAGTACGCCGAGAACCCACCGAAAAAATATGAGGACATCTTTCCGTTCGACTTCGAGACGGAGAGCTGGCGCGAGCTGTGGGAGGAGCTGCTGTCCATCGTCGTGTTCTGGATCGACCAGGGAGTCACCGTCTTCCGGATCGACAACCCCCACACGAAACCATTCGCGTTCTGGGCATGGCTCATCGGCGAGATCAAGCGCGAGCATCCCGAAGTGATCCTCCTTTCCGAGGCGTTCACCCGCCCGAAAGTCATGTACCGGCTGGCCAAGCTCGGGTTCACGCAGTCGTACACGTACTTCGCGTGGCGCAACACCGCGGCGGAGCTGTCGCAGTACTTCACCGAACTGTCACAGCCGCCCATACGCGAGTACTTCCGGCCAAACTTGTGGGTGAACACCCCCGACATCCTGACCGAGTATCTGCAGAACGGCGGCCGCCCGGCGTTCGCGGCACGACTCATCCTGGCCGCCACGCTCGGCGCGAGCTACGGCATCTACGGGCCGGCGTTCGAGCTGTGCGAGGGTCGCGCCCGAGAGCCAGGATCCGAGGAGTATCTCGACTCCGAGAAGTATCAGATTCGCAGCTGGGATCGCGACAGCACCGACAGTCTTCGCGAGCTGGTCACGCTCGTCAACAAGGTCCGGCATGATAACCCGGCCCTGCAGAGCGATCGCGGCCTGAGATTCCACCCGACGGAGAACGACCATCTGATCGCCTACACGAAGAGCACACCGGACCTCGCCGACGTCGTGCTCACGGTGGTCAACGTCGATCCGCATCACACGCAAGCCGGAATGGTCACGTTGCCTCTTGAAGAGCTTGGCATCCGGCGCGACAGGGGCTTCCAGGCGCACGAGCTGTTGAGCGGCGCGCGCTATCTGTGGAACGGCCCGCGCAACTTCGTCGAGATCAACCCGCACGCGATTCCGGCGCAGATCTTCCGTTTCCGCCGCCGCATCCGCAGCGAGCACGATTTCGAGTACTTCCTTTGATCCAAACCTCGCTGCACCGACGCAAGCTCGAGACCTTCCGGCTGGACGACGATCCGCTTTGGTACAAGGACGCGCTCGTCTACGAGCTCCACGTCCGCGCCTTCAGCGACAGCAACGCTGACGGCAGCGGCGACTTCCGAGGACTGGTCGAGAAGCTCCCCTACCTCCAGGACCTGGGCGTCAACGCGATCTGGCTGCTTCCCTTCTATCCCTCGCCGCTGCGGGACGACGGTTACGACATAGGCGATTACACGAACGTCAACCCGATGTTCGGCGCGCTCGGCGACGTCAGCGCCTTCGTCAAGGAAGCGCATCGCCGCGGAATCAGGGTCATCAACGAGCTGGTGTGCAACCACACGTCTGACCAGCATCCGTGGTTCCAGCGAGCTCGTCGGGCACGGCCCGGCAGCGCCATCCGCGATTTCTACGTGTGGAGCGAAACCAACCAGCGTTACCAGGACGCGCGGATCATCTTCAAGGACTTCGAGACCTCGAACTGGACCTGGGACCACGTGGCCGGCGCGTACTACTGGCACCGCTTCTACTCGCATCAGCCGGACCTGAACTTCGACAACCCCAAGGTGAAGGAGTCGATTCTGAAGGCGCTCGACTTCTGGCTCGACATGGGCATGGACGGGGTGCGGCTCGACGCCATCCCCTATCTCTACGAGCGCGAGGGGACCAACTGCGAGAACCTGCCCGAAACGCACCAGTTCCTGAAGGAAATGCGCCGGCATGTCGATGCGAGCTACACCAACCGCATGCTGCTGGGGGAGGCCAACCAGTGGCCCGAGGACGCTGTCTCCTACTTCGGTCAAGGCGACGAATGCAACATGTCGTTCCACTTTCCCCTCATGCCGCGCCTCTTCATGTCGATCCGTATGGAGGACCGATTCCCCATCATCGACATCCTGGCCCAGACCCCGGCCATCCCCGACAACTCGCAGTGGGCCCTGTTCCTTCGCAACCACGACGAACTGACACTCGAGATGGTCACGGACGAGGAGCGCGACTACATGTATCGCGCGTACACCCAGGACAGGATGGCGCGCCTCAACCTCGGCATCCGGCGGCGCCTGGCGCCGCTGCTCGGCAACGACCGGCGGCGCATCGAGTTGATGAACGGGCTCCTCTTCTCGCTGCCAGGCACGCCTGTTCTCTACTACGGCGACGAGATCGGCATGGGCGACAACATCTTCCTTGGTGACCGCAACGGCGTCCGGACGCCCATGCAGTGGAGCGCCGACCGCAATGCAGGCTTCTCCCGCGCCAACCGCCAGCGCCTCTACCTCCCTGTCATCACCGATCCCGAGTACCACTACGAGACGGTCAACGTCGAGGCCCAGGGCCAGAACCCACACTCGTTGCTCTCGTGGATGAAGCGGCTGATCGCGCTTCGCAAGCGCCATCGCGCATTCGGCCGCGGAACGCTGGAGCTGCTGCGGCCCGACAACCGCAAGGTGCTCGCCTACGTGAGGCGCTACGAGTCAGAGCAGATCCTGTGCGTCGCGAACCTCTCTCGATTCCTGCAGGCGGTCGAGCTGGACCTGAGCAAGTGGAAGGGCATGGTGCCCGTGGAGCTGTTCAGCAGCAACGAGATGCCCATAGTCGGTGAGGCGCCCTACTTCCTGACCCTCGGCCCGCACTCCTTCTACTGGTTCTCGCTGCAGCCCCGTGCGGCGCCGAACATCCAGAGCGACGGGACCCAGGCCGCCGCCACGGTGCCCGAGATCCGGGTCACCGGCGACTGGGAGTCGGCGCTCGTCGGCGCGGCAAAAGAGCGGCTGGAGTCCATCCTGCTCGGCTATATCCGGAATCGCAGGTGGTTCGCGGGCAAGGCGCGCCGCCTCAAATCAGCACAGATCTCCGACCTGGTGCCCGTCCCCGGGGCCGCCGGCGGCGCGTACGTGGCGGCCGTCGTCATCTCGTATTCGGAGGGGGACCCTGACACCTACCAGGTACCGCTCGCCTACGCCAATCACGCCGAGGCGCCGCACATCCTCGAGCGCTGGCCGCATTCCGCGATCGCGTGGATCCGCGTGCAGGGCGAAGAGGGGCGCGGGCTGCTTTACGACGCCCTCGGCCCGCCGGCTTTCGCAGAGGCGGTCCTCGGCGCGATCGCGAGGCGGCGGCGCGCGACGGGCAGCAGGGGAACGCTCGTAGGTTCGACGACACGTGCTTTCGCTCGACTGCGAGGACCGGAGACAGTGCGGCTGGACGCGGCACTTTCCGTCGCCGAGCAGAGCAACAACTCGGTCGTCTTCGGCGAGCGTCTCATCCTCAAGGTGTTCCGGCGACTCGAGGAAGGAGTCAACCCCGAGCTCGAGGTCGGCCGCTTCCTGACCGAGAGGACGAACTTCGGGCAGATCGCACCGCTGGCAGGCAGCCTCGAGTACCGGCGGGCCAGCGGAGAACCCGTCAGTCTCGCCGCGCTCCTGGGTTACGTGCCCAACCAGGGGGATGCCTGGCAGCACACCTTGAATACCCTCTCTCATTTCTTCTCTGGCGCCGAGCTCCTCGAGACCGAACCGCCTGCGATGCCGCGCAACCTGGTGCAGGCAACCACCGGGGAGCTGCCCGAAGTGGCCGCCCGCACCATCGGCGCCTACCTCGATTCAGCGCGCCTGCTCGGCCGGCGGACCGCCGAGCTGCACATCGCGCTGGCCTCCGATCCGACCGACCCGGCCTTTGCGCCCGAGCGGATCACGCAGCAGGACCAACGGTCCCTATATCAGTCAATGAGCGGCCTGGCGAGGCGCTCGACCGACCTCCTGCGCAGCCAGCTCAACAAGCTCCCGCAGGACGCTCGGGAAGAGGCACGGCAGGTGCTCGAGCACGAACCGCGGATCACAAGCATCTTCAAATCGTTCCTGGGCCGACGCCTGACCACGACCCGGATCCGAGTCCATGGCGACTACCACCTGGGCCAGGTGCTCTACACCGGACACGACTTCGTCATCGTCGATTTCGAAGGCGAGCCAACCCGCACCCTTTACGAGCGCCGGCTCAAGCGTCCCGCGATGAGGGACGTGGCTGGAATGTTGCGGTCCTTCGACTATGCGAGCCAGTGGGCCCTGCGCTCGGACCAGGTTGCCGCCGACGCGCTCCCGCGCCGGCGGAGCTGGGGCCGGTTCTGGGTCCAGTGCGTGTCCGCGGTTTTCTTGAAAACCTACCTGGCAACCGCCGGGACGGCGTCGTTCGCGCCGCAGGCCGCTGACGACCTCGATGTGCAGCTCACTACGATGCTGCTAGAGAAAGCGCTGTATGAGCTGCGTTACGAGCTGAACATGCGGCCTGAATGGGTCGGCATCCCGCTGCGCGGCATTCTGGAGGTGGTGACACGGCCGTGATCGCACGCTCTTTGCTCAGCCCGTTCGACCTGCACCTTTTCAACGAAGGCACCCACAGCCACCTCTTCGACAAGATGGGCGCGCACCTCTCGACCGAGCCGGACGGGACTTCGTTCGCCGTCTGGGCACCCAACGCCGACTCCGTCAGCGTGATCGGCGATTTCAACGGCTGGGACAAGTCCGCCAACGGGTTGTTTCCGCGCGAGCAGTCAGGGATCTGGGAAGGCTTCATCCCAGGCGTGAAGCACGGGGCGCTGTACAAGTACCACGTCCACTCAAAAGTCACGCGAGCCGGGGCCGACAAGGCCGATCCCTTCGCCACGTTTTCGGAGCAACCGCCACGGCAGGCGTCGGTCGTGTGGGACCTGAGCTACCAGTGGGGCGACGAAGGCTGGATGGCCAACCGGCATGTCAGCAACGGCCGTGGAGCGCCGTGGGCGGTGTATGAGGTGCACCTGGGCTCGTGGATGCGCGTGCCGGAGGAGCAGAACCGGTGGCTTACCTACCGCGAGCTCGGGCCTCGCCTCGCCGACTACGTCAGCCGGATGGGCTTCACGCACGTGGAGTTCATGCCGGTCATGGAGCATCCCTTCTACGGTTCGTGGGGGTACCAGTGCACGGGGTACTTCGCGCCGACAAGCCGATACGGCACGCCGCAGGACTTTATGTTCCTTGTCGACTACCTGCACCAGAACGGGATCGGAGTGATTCTCGACTGGGTGCCATCCCACTTCCCGGCCGATGAGTTCGGGCTGCAGAACTTCGATGGGACCCACCTCTTCGAGCACGCGGACCCTCGCCTCGGCGTGCACCCCGATTGGGGCAGCTCGATCTTCAACTACGGCCGCAACGAGGTGCGTGGGTTCCTGTTGAGCAGCGCGCTGTGCTGGCTTGACCGATACCACGCCGACGGGCTGCGCGTCGACGCGGTCGCGTCGATGCTCTATCTCGACTACTCGCGCAAGTCGGGTGAGTGGATCCCAAACAAGTTCGGTGGAAACGAGAACCTCGAGGCGGTCGATTTCTTGCGCCGCTTCAACATCGAGGTGTACAAGGAGCAGCCCGCGGCGCAGACCGTGGCCGAAGAATCCACCGCGTTCCCGCTGGTCTCCCGCCCGACCTATCTCGGAGGCCTCGGTTTCGGCATGAAGTGGGACATGGGTTGGATGCACGACACGCTCTACTACATGTCGGAGGAACCGATTCACCGGAAGTATCACCATCAGAACCTCACCTTCCGGATGCTCTACGCGTTCGGGGAGAACTTCATGCTGCCGCTGTCGCACGACGAAGTCGTCCACGGCAAGGGATCGCTCCTCTCCAAGATGCCGGGCGACGACTGGCAGAAGTTCGCGAACCTGCGCCTGCTCTTCGCTTACATGTACGCGCAGCCGGGAAAGAAGCTCATGTTCATGGGCGATGAGTTCGGGCAGTGGCACGAATGGGACCATGAACAGAGCCTGGATTGGCACCTCCTGGACAATCCGATGCACGCGGGCATGCGACTTTGGGTTGGAGACCTGAACCGGATCCTGCGCGAAGAGAAGGCGCTTCACGAGCTGGACTTCGACCCGGCCGGGTTCTCGTGGATTGACGTCACGGACGCCGACCAGAGCGTGGTGAGCCTGATCCGCCGGGGCCGCTCTCCTCAAGACATCCTGGTCGGCGTGTTCAACTTCACGCCGGTGCCGCGTCACAACTACCAGATCGGCATCCCGCAGGCGGGACGGTGGCTCGAGCTGTTGAACAGCGATGCTCCCTTGTATGGAGGCAGCGGCCAGGGCAATCTCGGCGAAGTTGAAGCTGTCCCGATCAGCGTGCATGGGCACCGGCACAGCCTGACCCTCACTCTGCCCCCGCTGGGCGCCCTGTTCCTGAAACCAGGCCCCCCGAGCGAGGGCGGCGGCTAACCGCCAGACCGCAGGAGGTTCGAATGCGGGACGCTACCTGGACGCTCTACAAGCTGCAGCGCCGATTGTGAGTGACCGGGCTCTTTTCGGCTGAACACCTCGGAGCACTGGCCGCCATCGCGGCGTGCACGGCCGTCTTCGTCTCAGCAGCCCGAACGAAGCCTGGTATCTGGATCAAAGCACTGGCGGCGGTGCTGGTCGCGGATGAGGTGAGCTGGTGGATCTTTCTTGTAGTCGGTGGGGAGCCAGGCAGTCAGCTGGCCCAGTCTCTTCCTCTGCAGCTTTGTGACCTCGGCATCTTCGTGGCCGCATTCGCCTTGTGGTTTCGCATTCCGTGGCTGGTCGAGCTGACTTACTTCTGGGGTCTGGCGGGAAGCTTCCAGGCGCTGTTGACACCTGATTTGCCGCAGCACTTCCCCACGTATCCGTACTTCCAGTACTACCTCGCGCACGGCGGGGTCGTCGCCGCGGCGCTCTTGCTTGTGATCGGACTCGGTCAATATCCTCGCCCGCGCGCCCTCTTACGGGTGGCGGGCTTGAGCCTCGCGTATGCGACCCTCATAGGGTTCGTCGACGCCCTCACGGGCGCCAACTACATGTACCTGCGCAGCAAGCCGCCAAGCCCAACGCTGCTCGACATCCTGGGTCCATGGCCGTGGTACATCCTGTCCGCGACGGCGGTCGGTGTTCTGCTGTTCGTCGTTCTCGATGCGCCCTTCCGCTTGCGCCGGCGGCCGATCATCGAGAAAACGGCAACCCAGTAGGGGTGCCGACCTGACTCCACGGTTGGGGTGAGGGCGCGCTGACGCCGAACTTGTTCGCAGTTATCGAGAGGAGGTGCCGATGGCCCCGCGGATGCGCTCGAAAACGGCATCCGGGTCGCCCACGCCGTCGATCACCACTACCCGGACCGCCTGCGTGCGGTAGTGGTCCAGGACCGCAGCCGTGAGCTTGTGATACTCGTGCATCCGCTCCGCGATCGCCTCCCGGGTGTCGTCGGCCCGGCCCTCCTTCGCGGCGCGGTGGAGGATCCGATCGACGAGCAAGCTTTCCGGTACCTCCAGGGCGATCACGACGTCCACCCGGTGGCCTTCCTCAGCCAGCATCTCGTGCAACGCCCGGGCCTGTTGAAGGGTGCGTGGGAACCCGTCCAGCAGCACGCCGGGACCAGCCTCTGATGCGGGCAGGCGCTGGCGGACGATGGTGACGATAAGGTCGTCTGGCACCAGGTCGCCGGCGGCAATGATCCGGGCGACCTCCTTGCCGATCTCCGTTCCCCGCGCGACCTCCGCGCGAAGGATTTCGCCCGTCGACAGGTGAGCCAGGTGGAACTC
>JBGQGS010000073.1:0-10434 GCA_041497555.1 Candidatus Dormibacteraceae bacterium
ATGGGCGCCGAAGATCCGGCGAGGGCTTTTCCGGCCGCGCCTCTAACCCCGTAGTCTGAGACAGTGCTGCTCGTGTGCTCGCGCCGCTGCGGCGGCCGGCTGTTTCGCGCCCTTTTCGCCGAGGTCGAGCTCGACGCGGGCGGCGCCTATCAGGACCATCGCGTGACCCAACCGGGCTACGTCTGCCTCAACTGTAGCGCGCCGGCTTTCGATCTGGGCGAGGTGCGGGCAGAGATGGCGGCAGAGGCCGAGGCCGACGCTCGCCCCAGGACGACGGACATCCTCTGCCCCGTCTGCGAGACGCTCGTCGAGGTCGATGCGGGCATGGAGTGCCCGAACTGCGGCGCGCCACTCGAAGTGGCCTAGGGACCTAAGTCAGCGAGGCGGTGCCGACCAGGATGCTCAACATCCAGCGCACGGCTGCAGCGTCGCGCCGGCGGATCGCCGTTCGCAGCGCCCGCACGGCGCGGGGGGTATCGAGGTCGTCGGACAGGGCCGCGTTGAACTCCCTGATCAGCGCGGGCGAGGGCTGACCCCCAGGCTTCTTGAGCACAGCGCGAGCACGCTCGATCACGCGCGACGCTCTCGCCAAGCCCGCCCAGCTGAAGTCCCAGTCTCGCCCGTAGCGGTGGGACACGAGGTAGATGCGCACCGCGGCGGCCGGTGCGCGCTGCAGCGCCTGGCTCACCTTGACCAGGTTGCCGAGCGACTTGCTCATCTTCCGGCCTTCGTAACGGACCATCCCGGTGTGCATCCACGCTCTCGCAAACGGAGCTTTGCGCGTAAGCGATTCGGACTGCGCCCGCTCCGATTCGTGATGGCTGAACTTCAGATCGCGGCCGCCTCCGTGAATGTCGATCTGCTCGCCGAGATACCGCATCGCCATCGCCGAACACTCGATGTGCCAGCCCGGCCGGCCGGGTCCAAACTTCGACGGCCACGAGGGCTCGCTCGGAGCTGAGCCTCGCCAGAGCGGGAAGTCGAGCGCGTCGCGCTTGGCGCCTGGGCCGACCGTTCCGAGCAACCCCTCGTCGCGCAGCTTGCGGAGCATGGACCGCCGTGTGAGATGTGACAAACGGCCGTAGCCGCGATAACGGCTCACGTCGAAATAGAGCGCGTCTGTACGGTAGGCATATCCCGACGAGTGCAGCCTGGTGGCGGCGGCCTTGATGCGCCCGATCTCGTCCGAGACCCGAGGCATGACGTCGGGCGGCCGCCACCCAAGCACCGTCATGTCGCGGATGTGGACCTCGGTTTCGCGATCGGCCAGGATCCTCCAATCGACGTCGTCCCGCCGCGCCCGCTCAAACAATGGATCGTCGATGTCGGTGACGTTCTGAACGTAGCGCACCGTAACGCCGCCGGATTCGACGAACCGGACGAGCACGTCGAACATCAAGAAGGTGAAGGCGTGGCCCATGTGCCCCGAGTCGTACGGCGTCACGCCACAGACGTAAAGCATGAGTGTCCGCCGACCCCCGCTGGTACGCGGCGCGAGGCGGACCTTCCGCTCCGTCAGCGTGTCGCGAACGCGCAGATGGATGACGGGCGCAGTCACTGACAGACGGGGTCCAGGGTCGTGCTAGTTCCGTGCCCGCGCGGCGACAGAGGCGTCGGCGCGGAGAGCCTCAACCCGGTCGGTAAGCTCCCACGGGACTCCGAGGTCGTCGCGTCCGAAGTGTCCGTACGCGGCTGTCGGCCGGTAGATCGGCCGCATCAGGTTCATGTTCGCGATGATCGCTCCGGGGCGCAGGTCGAAGTGGCGCCGGATCAGCTCGAGCAGCTCGGCCTCAGACACCGAGCTGGTGCCGAACGTCTCGACCGAGATGGAGGTCGGGTGCGCCCGGCCGATGGCGTAAGAGACCTGCACCTCGCATCGGTCGGCGAGTCCTGCCGCCACCAGGTTCTTGGCCACGTGTCGCGCCGCATAAGCCGCGGAGCGGTCGACCTTGCTCGGATCCTTGCCGCTGAACGCGCCGCCGCCGTGCCGCGCTATGCCGCCATAGGTATCGACGATGATCTTGCGGCCGGTCAGGCCGGCATCCGCCGCCGGGCCACCGAGCACGAAGTGACCGCTCGGGTTGACCATGATCTTCGTCTGGTTGTCGACGACCAGCCCCTTGAGGACGGGGTCGATGACGAGAGCTCGGACTCCCTCGGCAAGTTCCTTCTGTGTCACCGATGCGGCGTGATGAGTGGAAACAACGATGGTTTCGATTCGCTTCGGTAGGCCTCTCTCGTACTCCACGGTGACCTGCGTCTTGCCGTCCGGACGGAGGAATGGAAGGGATCCGTCCTTGCGCGTCTGAGCAAGCCGGCGTGCCAGCCGGTGCGCCAGCGAGATGGTCAGCGGCATGAGCTCCGGTGTCTCCCGACACGCGAAGCCGATCATCATCCCCTGGTCGCCCGCGCCCTGGAGCTCGAACGGGTCGTCGTCGAGGGTGCCTTCACGCTCCTCGAGCGAGTGATCGACGCCGGCGGCGATGTCCGGTGATTGCTCTTTCAGATAGACCTGGATCAGCGCGTGGTCGGCATCGAAGCCGATCTCTTCGTTGTTGTAGCCGATCTCGCCGATCGTGTCGCGGATCGTGCGCTGGATGTCGAGCTCGGCGTGGGTGGTCACCTCACCGATGACCACGCAGAGTCCCTTGGTGATCGCCGTCTCGCACGCGACACGAGCGTGAGGGTCCTGGGCGAGCATGCCGTCGAGCACGGCGTCCGAGACCTGGTCGCAGACCTTGTCCGGGTGCCCTTCGGTGACCGATTCAGAAGTGAGGAGAAACGACGGGGACTCGCTGAAAGAAGTTGTCACAACGGCAGCCAATGATAGCGGCGAGGGTGTTCGGACCTGACGACGCGCGGCCTCAGGAGCCGTTGCGCTGACGGCTGTCCTCGGGCGATTGACCGAGCAGCCGCGCCTGCAGCGCGAACATGTCATCTAAGACGCGGTCGATGCGCCGGCCCTCGAGGCGATGGTCGGCGATCACGCCGGCGTGATCGAGGTGGCGGCGGAGCGATGTTCCGAGCGGCCCGTCGATGCGCGCCTGTCCTCTAACCTGCGCCTCTTCGAGCAGCTGGAGGCACCGGTCGAGCGCAAGCTGCTTGGACCTATGGCTCCTGAGCTTCATGTCAGGCCGTCCCGAGCACCTCGACCCGGCCGGCGGCCGTGACTCTCACGTGGACCGCGTTCAAGGCCGGAAGCGGGTATGCATGATTGGTCGACTTCCCGTCGGGCGTGAACGAGGCGGGATGGCAGGGACAGTCGAGCAACCCGCCTCCGCCGTTCCACGACAGCTCGCAGGGCAGGTGTGAGCAGATGGACGACACCCCGGTCACAGTGTCGCCACGGCGGAACACAAAAGCGCCCACGCTCCCGGCTGTGACACGTTGGCCCTGACCCTCGACCAGGTCTGTCAGGGCGGCGACGTCGACCCACCGACCTCCGATCGGGTTGATCGGATCTCCCCCCAGGCGCTGCGCCGTGGCCGCCGGCTCGAGCGACCTGCCCACCAGTCCGCCCGTGACTACGCCCGCGGCCACGCCGAAGCCGGCGACCAGGGCCGCCCGTCGCGTCAGCCACGGCGCCATGGGGGCCGACTCGAGGGCCTGCTCCAGGCGCTTGCGGAAAGCCGGGTTCATGCGTTGTGGGCCCTGCCGGGCGGCGATCAGGCGGGCCGCAGCCGTGATTGCCGCCTTCTCTTCGGCGTCCCCGCCGCGCAGCCGCAACCGGCGGCCGTGCAGGAGGTCGGAAACGATCTTGTCGACGCGGTTTTCGGGCTTATTCATTCCATTCGACCTTGGCCGCCGCGCGTAAGGCGCGAAGCTGCATGACCTTGACCGCTCCGACGGTCGAGTTCATCTCCGCGGCCACTTCCTTAAGTGAATACCCGTGGAGGAAACGCAGCTCCAGCACGCGGCGATAGTTGTCCGAGATCTGAGCCAGTATTCGCTGAACTGTGTCGGCCCGCTCCTCAGACGGCGGCGCCTGCGGGACAGCCAGCGCCAGGTCTTCGTGGAGCTCGACCTCGGAAAGCCCGAGCCGGGTACTCCAGAAGCCACCGAGCACCGAGCGGGCGGTGGCGAAGAGATAACCGCGGATCGCGCTCGCCGGCGCCCCCTGCCGGAGCCGGGGGATCGCCTTCATCGCGACCTGCTGCGTGAGGTCCTCGGCGTCGGCGCGGTTGCCGACACGCGCGTAGATGAAGGCGTACACGAGCTCGAGCTCGCCCAGCGCGATGTCCGTGGCTCGGGGCGCTATCGGGAGCTGGAGCACATCCCCGGGCTCATCCGATCCGTCCGCCTGCTGGTCAGGTGGGCGGCCGATGCTCATATCCGCACAGTGTCACGTAGTCGTGGATGCGCACCCCCTCTCGGCATTACCGGTCCAGGTTACGAGAGGCGTCGAGCCTTTCAGCTCGTTTGACGCAGAGGAAAGACGGAGGGCCGGGGTTGACCCCGGCCCTGATCACCCTTCTACGCGCTATGCGCGCCGCGGGAGCGGCGAGCCACGACGCCGCCACAGCAGGTATCCAAGCCCGAGCACGATGACGATCGGGCCGATCGCGCCGAGGCCAGTGACGATGTAGTTGATCGTCGTCACGAAGTTGTGCGCCGCGTCGTTCAGCGCCGTTGCAAAGCCCCAGTTGTCTGTGCGCGCGGCCTGAGCCGGTGCGCCGGCCTCGGTGATGTCCACCGAGACGGTGCTGTAGGTCGTGTTGTGGTCGATGTACGCGATCTGACCTTTCAGCTGTTCGATCTGCTGGGTGATCTGCCCGAGCTGGGTCTGCACCGCGATGATTTCCGGGATCGTCTGCGCCTTGCTCAGCAGCGCCAGCATCGCGTTGCGCTGGGCCTCCTCGTTGGCCAGGCGCGCCTGAAGGTCCACGTACTGGGCGCTGACGTCGTTGCCGCTGATGTGCTCGTTCTGGACCTTGCCGAGCTTGCTGAGCTGGTCGATGGTGTCATCGAACTTCGCGGCCGGGACCATGAACGTGATGACGCCGCGGCGGATCTGGTCGTTGGGGTTGGCCGGACTCGCCTGCGCGTCTGTGCCGGAGATGAACCCTTGCTCGAGCTCGACCAAGCTGCGGACGGCCGCCAGCTTGGAGTCAAACGATCCATTGCTCACGTTGATCGTGAGCTGTGCCTGACGGATGACCTGAGGACCCTGGACCGCGGGGACGACGTTGTTGACCGGCGGGTTGGCGGTGTCGACGCTGCCGGGCTGCCCGCTGATCTTGGTCGGCGCGCCTGACGAACCATTCGACTGCGACACCCCCGAGTAGTTCGTAGATGTGGGCGCCCCGCCCGTGGAGCTCGAGGCGCCGCCGCAGGCGGCCGCCGCCACGAGGATCGCGACGATGATGAGGACTTTCTTCATTCGACGACCTCCTGCATGAATTTCCGACTGCCTGACCAAACGCCGGATGTGGCGGCGGGTAACAATTGCCGGCGTGCTGCAGGTCAGAAACCTCGCCATCGACGTCGCCGCGCGCCGGGTCCTCTCGGACGCCAGCTTCACCGTGGCGCCCGGGGACAAGGTCGGCTTGGTGGGCCGCAACGGGGCCGGCAAGACGAGCCTGCTCAAGGTGCTTGCGGGCGAGGACGATCCGGCGGCAGGCCTCGTCATGCGCCGAGGCACGCTCGGATACGTGCCGCAGAACCCCCGTCCCCGAGCCGAAGCCTCGCTGACTGCTCTCTCTCACATCCTGTCCGGACGCGGTCTCGACCGGGCCGCTGCGCGCCTCGCCGAGCTGCACGGCAAGCTCGAGCACGACCATTCCCTCGTCAACGTGGAACGGTTCTCCGACGCGGAGGAGCGGTACCGGCTCGACGGTGGCTACTCGGGCGAGTCCGATGCGCGGCGAATCGGGACGGGCCTGGGCCTCCGGCCAGACCGCATCGACCTGCAGCTCAGCGTGCTGTCGGGTGGCGAGCGGCGTCGGGTCGAGCTCGCGCGTGTCCTCTTCGCCGAGGCTGACCTGCTGCTTCTCGACGAACCGACCAACCACCTCGACAGCGACGCCAAGTCATGGCTGATGGATTTCCTGCGTGAGAACCGTGGCGCGGTGATTGTGGTCAGCCACGACCTGATCCTTCTGGATGCTTCGATCACGCGCGTGCTTCACCTGGACGCGGGGAAGCTGCGGGAGTACCGCGGCACGTACTCGCAGTATCAGCAGGCGAGGCGGCTCGAGGAGAAGCGGCTGACATCGCTCGCGCAGAGGCAGGAGTCGGAGATCAAGCGGTTGAGCGTGCTCGCCGAGGTGATGCGGCGCCAGACGGAAAAGCGGGCGCGCACGGCGAAGGCGATCTTCAAGCGGGTTGAACGTATGAAGGCTGAGAAGGTCACGGCGCCCCGCCGCGAGCGGAAGGTGAAGGTCAGATTCCCCGATCCGCCGCACAGCGGCCGCGTTGTTCTGGCGGCGGCCGGCCTGAGCAAGGGATACGGCGGACCGCTCGTGTTTCGCGACGTGTCGTTCGAGGTCGAGCGCGGGCAGAGGCTGCTGGTGATGGGACTCAACGGCGCGGGCAAGACGAGCCTGCTGCGCATCCTTGCCGGCCAGAGCGAGCCGAACGCCGGAAGCTTCCGGCTCGGGCATGGCGTTTCGCTCGGCTACTACGCTCAGGAGCACGAGGGGATCCGAGCTGGGGTGCCGGTGCTGGCGCACATGCGGGAGCAGTCGGACGCGGACGAGCGTGTGCTCCGAGCGCTGCTCGGCAGCTTCAGCCTCACCGGGGACATTGCGCGGCAGGACGCGGGGACGTTGTCGGGCGGCGAGAAGACCAAGCTGGCGCTGGCGCAGCTGGTCGCGGGGCGGCACAACCTGCTGTTGCTCGACGAGCCGACGAACAACCTGGACCCACCGTCGCGAACGGGCGTGGCCCGCGCGCTTGCCGAGTGGCCGGGCACGATGGTGATCGTCAGCCACGACCCGGAGTTCGTGGAAGCGCTGCGGCCCGGGCGGGTGCTGTTCATGCCCGAGGGGCGGGTCGATTACTGGGAAGAGGACCTGCTCGACGTGGTGTCGCTCGCCTGAGGGGAGTGGTGAGGCGCTAGGAGCCGACCGGGCACGACCAACTGCCGGCCACGATCAGCGGGTCCAGTCCATTGACCGAGTCCAGATGCAATTCCAGCGTTCCAGAGCGTTTCCCCGGGTCGACGACCACGGAGCCCGATCCCGAGATCCAGCTCACGATGTTCCGAGGGCTGAACTCCCTGACAACGGACGCAACCGCCGGCGCGCGCGTTGTTCCGTCAGGAAAGGTGCCGACTGAAAACGTGCCTGACTTTCCGTATCGGTGGACCGAGAAATTGAGGCCGATCAGGGAGTAATCGCCACTGGTCACTCCGGGGACCTGACCGGGCAAGATGTAGTTGATGCCGTGTGGGTCGCCCGACAATGATCCAGCGCAGACGGCGGGATCCCCCAGTTGCTCGACCACCCGGAACAGGCCCGCAATCGCTCCCGACATAGTGAGCTGCGTCTCGCGGTGGGGCGGAGTGGTGGCGGGCACGGGACTCGTTGAATCTCCACCGCAGGCGGAGAGGGCGATGACTCCAACGGCCAGCCATCTGAACAGTCAGGCGTGAGAATCGGGCACCGACCTAAGATCGCACACCCGTCGCAGGCTGTCTCATCGGATCTCTTGCGTAGCGGACAATAGAAGCCTGAACACCAAGAGGCTGCGCGAGGTCGTCATGCCGGAGCTCCAGGGCGCGGAGGACATTACGGTGGGCTCGTGGAGCAAGAAGCGGGGCGAGCACGTGGCCGAGGGCGAAACATTGATGGAGGCGCACACGGACAAGGTCAACGCAGAGATCCCATCCCCAGTCGCCGGAAAGGTCGAGCAGCTTCTGCTCCACGTGGGCGACCCTGTGAAACCGGGCCAGCCGATCGCCAGGATCGCGACCGAGTAGGGTTTTGGCGCCGCTCCGGGTCGCCGTGGTCGGGTGCGGCGCCATGGGCGCCGCGACCGGCTGGAGGCTCGCGGCGCGAGGCGTCCAGGTCGTCTGCTTCGACCGCTATTCCCCTCCCCACGCCTTCGGGTCGTCACATGGCGAATCGAGGATCACGCGGACCGCGTATTTCGAGGGCCCGTGGTACGTGCCGCTGCTGCAGGAGACCTTTCCGCTCTGGCGTGAGCTGGAGGAAGCCGGCGGCGCGCAGCTGCTCACGCTGACCGGGGCGCTGATGATCGGTCCCCCTTCCGCGGAAGCCATCACCGGGTCACTCTCGGCCGCCACCGCGCACGGACTCGACGCGCGACTGCTGGACGCGGATGAGCTGCGCCGTCGCTATCCGGGCCATGTCATCGGCGCCGGAGACGTCGCCGTCCTGGACGTCCAGGCCGGCTTCGTCCGGCCCGAAGCCGCTGTGTCCGCGATGATCGACCGCCTGGTCGCCCTCGGTGGAGAGATCCGGCACGACGTCGTGGTCAACGATGTATCCGGCCGAGCCGATGGGGTCGTAGTGGCCAGTGGCCAGACCCGGGAGAAGTTCGACGCCGTTGTCATTGCGGCGGGCGCGTGGATGCCCGAGCTGGTCGCGCTTCCTCTGACGGTGGAGCGCCAGGTGCTCGCGTGGCTGGAAATCGAGAGAGGAGCCGACTATCTGACGCCTGAACGTTTCCCCGTCTTCATCCGCCAGACGGATGACCTCGGAGACATCTATGGCTTCCCAACGCTCGATGGCGTCTCGATGAAGATCGCACGCCATCACGATGGAGAGCCCACCAAGCCCGACGACCTTCGGCGCGATGTCAGCGACGAGGAGCTCGATCCCCTGCGCACGTTCGCGTCAACCTATTTGCGCGGCGTGACCAGTCGAGTCACCAGGACGGCGGTCTGCATGTACACGAACACTCCGGACGAACACTTCGTCATCGATCTCGATCCTGAAGATGCGCGCGTCGTGGTGATCAGCGCTTGTTCTGGGCATGGTTTCAAGTTCGCACCGGTGATCGGCGACATCGCCGCGGACCTGGTGTGCGACGGCCGGACGTCGCGAGACATCTCTCGCTTCGCGGTCGCGCGATTTTACCCCACGAACTCTGAGGCTACGCCCTGAAGGGCCCTAGCGAACTCAGGGTGAACCTCCGAGTTCGCGGGGCTTTTTCGCGGGGACCCCTTGATTTGCGAAGCCGTCTAGCGCGTTACGACGGAAGGGTTGACCACCGATTCCTCGTCTTCCCCGAGCCGCCGGCCAATCCACCAAGCCACAGCCAGCAAGATCACGACGCCGATGGCGATCGGTATGGCGAAAGGGCCCATGGTGGTGGCGACCGCCTGGTAGTGCTGACCCAGCCTGAACCCGGCGTACGCAAGAGCAAAATTCCACGGGATTGCGCCAGCCAGCGTGGCGAGCGTGAACCTGACGCCGCCGATCTTCGCGAGCCCGGCCGGAAATGAGATGTACGTGCGGACGATCGGCACCAAGCGCCCCACAAAGATCGCCCAGAGCCCAAAGCGCTTGAAGAATCGATTCGCCAGCCGAAGGTGACCCCTGCTCAACCCCATCCATCGACCGGTGCGGCTGAGCACGAACCGTTCGCCGTAGCGGCGGGTCAGGTAGAAGGCGATCAGCGAGCCGGTGAGGTTCGCGAGGCTCGCCACCGCCACCACCAGGATGAAGTTGAGCTTGCTCTGGGACGCGAGCGCCCCTCCAAGCGGCACCACGATCTCGCTCGAGATCGGTAGACCCGCGCTTTCGCCGGCCATGGTGACGAAGATGGCGATCAGGCCCCACGAGGCGACCAGGCCGATCAACCACTGCGTCACTACGCGCTCCGCGCGGTTTGCGCCGCGCGAAAGGGAAGGGTGCGGACCTGCTGGTCGTCGACCATGATCTCGAAGTTGTAGAAACCCGGCTTCGCGATAGGAACACTCGAGAGGTTGATCACGATATGCGCCGCGAGGTCCCACCCATGAGGATGTTCGGCTGGAACCTGTCGCGGTGGAATCGTCAGGACGATGGGTTGCTGAAGTACCTTTCCTCCATCCTCATCGCTGCAGTGCACCTCGACCCTGTGTGGACGCTCGGACTCGAGGCGCGTGGTCAGCAGGCGAAGCACCATCGTGCCGCCGAAAGCGGCGGGGTACTGGTCGCGCCAGAGCGTGTCGATGCCGGCGCCCAGGATGTAGACGAGCCCGTTCGGCGGACCTTCGGCGGCGCTGGCAAGCAGCGCCCAATCAAGCCTCATTGAAAGGGATTATCGGGTGCGGCCGGGTCTAACCTTCGGGTCCGAACGCTTAAATCGGAAGGACGATCGTCCCCGCAAACATCCTGACGTTGCCGGCTCCCTGTGTCCAGGTCCCTGAACCCGAGATTGCGGCAAGATCGCCGGTGGCGGCATTGATCTGCCAGGTGCCGCTGTCATAGGCAACAAAAGTCATCCCGTCGAACTCGATTGCGTGGCCAATCACCGTCGTCG
>JBGQGS010000074.1:0-10286 GCA_041497555.1 Candidatus Dormibacteraceae bacterium
CGCGAGGATCGGCGACCGCTCCGACTGCGGTCCGTTCGTCAAGCTGCGCCCCGGCACCGAGATCGCCGAGGACGTGCACATCGGCAGCTTCGCCGAGCTCGTCCGGACGAGGGTGGGGCGGGGCAGCAAGGTCCCGCACGTGTCCTACCTGGGCGACACCGATCTCGGGGCGGACGCCAACATCGGAGCCGGCACGATCACCGCCAACTTCGACGGGACGAACAAGAACCGGACCAAGATCGGCGACGGCGCCTTCGTCGGCGTGGACACGATGCTGGTCGCTCCCGTCAAACTTGGTAAGGGAGCGCGCACGGGAGCCGGCTCGGTCGTCACCAAGGACGTGCCGGATGGGGCGACAGCCGTCGGAGTTCCAGCTAGGGTGGTACGGAGGAAAGTCGTGAGCTCCAACGAAGAAACCAAGTGATAGGAAGATTGACGAGCGCGGTCGAGTTCACCGGGGAGGAGGCATCCCCTTGGGGCGCGCTCAAGCTCATCGGCGGCTCGGCCAATCCCGACCTCGCAAGCCGCATCTCCGACAAGCTCGGCGTCCCGCTCACCGACGCGCGCCTGCGGCGCTTTGCCGACGGCGAGATCAACGTCAAGATCGAGGACTCGATGCGCGGTCACGACGTGTTCGTGATCCAGCCGACCTGCCCGCCCGTGAACGAGCACCTGATGGAGCTGTTCATCATCCTGGATGCGCTGCGGCGCGCCTCAGCGGGCCGCGTCACCGCGGTCGTGCCGTACTACGGCTACGCGCGCAAGGAGCGCAAGACTCAGCCGCGCGAGCCGATCTCGGCCAAGCTGGTCGCGAACTTCATCACGCTCGCCGGCGCCGACCGCCTCCTCCTGCTCGACCTGCACGCCGAAGCCATCGAAGGATTCTTCGACGTCCCCACCGACCACCTGTCGCCGCACCGGATCATTGCCGACTACCTGAAGACCCGCAACCTGCACCACATCACGATCGTCGCCCCCGACGCGGGTGGCGGCCGGCGGGCAGAGGCGGTCGCCAACGACCTGACAGCGCCGATCGCGTTCGGTTACAAGAGACGCCCGCAGGACGACCAGGCCGAGGTCATCGCCGTGTCAGGTGATGTGAAGGGCCGCGACTGCGTCGTGGTCGAGGACATCATTACGACCGGCGGCACCATCGCCAAGCTCGCGGTCGCGCTCCGCGCGCAGGGCGCCAACAGAGTGCTCGTCGCAGCGACGCACGCCGTGCTCACCGGCGACGCAGTCCAGAAACTGAGGGACGCGGACGTGGACGAGGTGATCGTGACCGACTCCGTCCCCATCCCTCCCGAGAAGCTGGGACCCCCTCTCACGGTATTGTCGGTCGCACCTCTTCTCGCTGAAGCGATCATCCGGGTCCACGAAAACCGGAGCGTCAGCGAGCTCTTCAGATAGCCATCTCGTCATGACTGGTCAGGAATGGGTCGAGGTCGTCGTTCTGGTCGTGTGCTTCTTCGTGGCCGCACTCGCCAGCGGAACCGAGACCGCGCTCACCTCGGTCGGGCGCCTTCGCGTGCGCTTCCTAGCGGAGCAGGGGAGCCAGGCGGCGGGCATCCTGCAGCGACTTCGCGCGGACCCGAACCGATTCTTGTCCACGGTGCTGTTCACCAACACGCTGGCGCTCATCGTCGCGTCCACCGCCACGGCGCTCCTCAGCGACTCGTTGTTTACGCGCGCGGGCGTGCCTTCGGAGTGGCGGCTGTGGCTCACGCTCTTGGTGTCGCTTGTGCTTTCCGTGGTCCTGCTCATCGCCGCCGAGGTGACCCCGAAGACACTCGCCATCACGCACGCTGAGCGCGTGGCGCTCGCGGCCGCCGGCCCGGTCGACCGGCTGGCGGGCTTTTTGGGCCCGATCCTGTGGGTGGTCACGTTCATCTCGCGCGGCATCACCGGGGGCCGTGCCGCCCGTGCCCCATATCTCACCGAGGAGGAGCTCGTCAGCGTGCTCATGGTCTCGGAGGAGCAGGGCGTGATCGAGGAGCAGGAGCACCAGATGATCCACGGCATCATCGAGATCGGCGACAAGACGGTGCGGGAGATCATGGTCCCGCGCACGGACATCATCGCCGTGGAACGACATGCCGACCTGCGCGATGTCGTCAAGGTCTTCAAGGAGCACCGCCACACCAGGATGCCGGTGTTCGAGAGCGACATCGACCACGTGGTCGGCCTGATCCACACCAAGGACCTGCTTCTCTTCTACACGCTGTCGAGCTCGCAGAAGTTCGACATGGACAAGCTCTTGCGGCCCATCGAGGCAACCCCCGAGCAGAAGAAGGTCGACGAGCTGCTGCACGACATGCGGACCAAGAAGGTCCACATGATGATCGTGGTGGACGAGTACGGCGGCACCGCCGGACTGGTCACGCTCGAGGACCTGCTCGAGGAGATCGTCGGCGAGATCCGCGACGAGTACGACTCCGCGGAGGAGGACCAGCTCGCCATCCTCAATGACCACGAGGCGCGCGTCGACGCGGGCTTTCCTCTGGAAGAGCTCAACTCGCGCCTCGGTCTGGCGATCGAGGAGTCGGGCGACTACGACTCGGTTGGCGGGTACGTCCATTCCGTGCTCGGCAAGATCGCCACGGCGGGGGATTCGTTCAAAGGCGGGCGCGCGCGATGGACGGTCGAGAAGGTGAAGGGCCGGCGCATCGAGACGATCCGGCTCACGGCCGACCAGCCGTGGCCGACCGACGCCCTCGCCGCCTCAGGCATGGCGCATCCCTCGCAGTCGAACGAGAGCGAGGGCACCGGTAAGTCGGCTGTGGAGAAAGAGACTGGCCACCTACCGTGACCGAGCGGTCGTGCTGCGCAAGCTCGACTACGGCGAGGCCGACCGGATCTTCACGCTGCTGACCCGCTCGCACGGCAAGGTGGGTGCGATCGCGAAGGGTGTGCGCCGGCCCGAATCGAAGCTGGGACCGTCGCTCGAGCTGTACGGGCACGTGGACGTGCTGCTGGCGAAGGGCCGGGGTGAGCTGGACGTGGTGGCGCAGGTGCAGCGCATGCCGGGCCTGCGGATAACAGGTGACGTGGAGCGCATGTCGCACGCGGCCTTGATCGCGGAGCTCGCGGAGCGAGTGTGCGAGGACAGGCACCCGCTCGACGGCGTGTACGAGCTGACGGTGATGGCGCTTGACGAGCTGGCGAGGGAGACGGATCCGCGTCGGGCATCCGCCTATTTCCTGACGGCGGCCCTCGACCTGCTGGGCTACGCACCCCAGCTGGCGTCGTGCGCGTCGTGCGACCGCCCGCTCGCGGCGAAGCCGGCGGCGTTCAGCGCGGAGGCGGGCGGGTTCCTGTGCGATCAATGCGCGCTGCCGGCGATGCCGCTGGTGCCGCTGGCGGCGATCAAGGTGCTGCGGCTGATGGCCGCGGGCGACCTGGAGACGTACCGGCGACTCAAGCTCGATGCGGCTTTGATGTCCTCGATCGAAGGCGTGCTGACCACGCAGCTCGAGCATCACCTGGACAGGCGCCTGAAATCGCTACAGTTCCTGCACCAGATGAGGCTGAGTAGTTAGGAGGAGTGAATATGCTCAAGGATGCAAAAGCATTCAGCGGTTTCTCGGTCAACGACCTGACTGCGGCAAAGGAGTTCTACGGCCAGACCCTTGGGCTTGAGGTTGAAGACAACCGCCCCGGGCAAGGTCTAGTGCTGAAGATTGCCGGAGGAAACGGCATATTCGTGTACTCCAAGGACGACCACGTTGCTGCGACCTACACGATCCTCAATTTCCCGGTTGACGACATCGACCAGGCGGTTGATGAGTTGACCGGTAAAGGCATCAAGTTCGAGCACTACGAAAACATGACTGATGCAAAAGGCATCGCTCGGGGCATTTCCGCAGGTCGAGGCGCGGACATAGCCTGGTTCAAAGATCCGGCCGGAAACTTCCTGTCTGTCCTGAAAGAAGGGTGAGGAGATTCACCTCCCCGCTTGCCGGGGAGGTCGGCGCGCAGCGCCGGGTGGGGCGACGGGGTCTGTGACAGTCCCCCGCGAGCAGCTGATGGAGAAGGTCGTCGCCCTGACCAAGCGACGAGGCTTCATCTACCCGTCGAGCGAGATCTACGGCGGCCTGTCGGGCTTTTACGACTACGGCCCGTACGGCGTCGCGCTGAAGCGGGCGATCCGGGACCTGTGGTGGCGCCACATGGTCGACCTGCGCGACGACGTCGTCGGCCTCGAGTCGACGCAGATCATGCCGTCCGAGGTGTGGGCCGCCTCCGGCCACCTGACCAACTTCGTCGATCCCCTGCGCCAGTGCCTCGGCGAGTGCAAGAAGCGCTGGCGGGCCGACCACGTGAGCGGCGACAAATGTCCTGAGTGCGGGGGGCCGCTCGACGAAGCCCGCATGTTCAACCTCATGTTCAAGACGCACGTGGGCCCGGTGGAGGACACCTCGTCGGAGGTCTACCTGAGACCGGAGACGGCGCAGGGCATGTTCGTCGACTTCAAGAACGTCCTGAACTCGTCGCGCGTCCGAGTGCCGTTCGGCATCGCGCAGCTGGGGAAGGCGTTTCGCAACGAGATCACGCCAGGCAACTTCGTCTTTCGCGTGCGCGAGTTCGAGCTGATGGAGATGGAGTACTTCGTCAAGCCCGACCAGGACGACGAGTCGTTCAACTACTGGCGCAACGAGCGGATGCGCTGGTACACGGAAGTGTTGGGCATCAAGCCCGACCGCTTGCGCTTTTACGACCACCCGAAGGCGAGCCTGTCGCACTACTCCAAGCAGACGACCGACATCGAGTACGACTTCCCATTCGGGTGGGCAGAGCTAGAGGGCGTGGCGGATCGCACCGACTTCGACCTTCGCGTCCACCAGGAGCGCTCGAAGGTGGACCTGACCTACCTGGACCCCGAGACGAACGAGCGCTACCTGCCCTGGGTGATCGAGCCGGCGGTGAGCATCGACCGGATCTTCATCACGCTGCTGCTGGACGCGTACGACGAGGACGTGGTCAACAACGAGCCACGCGTGGTGCTGCACCTGCACCCGAACGTGGCCCCGGTGCAGGTGGCCGTGGTGCCACTGTCCAAAAAGGAAGACCTGATCAAGGTCGCGCGCGAGGTGCAGAAATCGCTCCAGGGGCAGTTCAGGGTGGAGTACGACCAGACGGGCGGCAACATCGGCCGGCGCTATCGCCGGCAGGACGAGATCGGCACCCCGTTCTGCATCACGATCGACTTCGACACGCTGCAAGACCAGGCGGTCACGATCCGCCAGCGCGACTCCACGGAACAGGAACGATTCAAGATCGAAGGGCTGCCTGATCGGCTGAAAGTCCTGACGCGCTGACAGACGGTGATTTTCTCAGGCGCGGAGGCGATGAACGGTAAGGGCGTAGTTTGAACTGTCGGCGAACGCGTCCTGATCCCAGGTCGACCAGCGTTCGACCGGTTCCAGGCCCGCGGCCTCGGCCCAAATCGCAAACACAGTGGGCGGGCAGCCATCGGGCCGGATCGAGTGTCCATTGATGAGGAGACCGGCCGGCCGCAGATGGTGCACGAGATTCTCCAGGGCCTGCCGCCGGAACTCCGGGATCACGAAGTTGATCACATTGCCGGCCATCAACACGATGTCGAACGTGCGGCCAAGATGAATAGCGCTGATGTCACCCTCGATCCATGACGCTGAGGGGCATCGAGCCCGGGCCGTCTCCAGCATCTCGGTGTCGAGATCGACGCCGACCACATCGACGCCTCGGCGGTGCAGCTCTCTGCCCACTCGGCCCGTGCCGCAGCCCGCGTCCAGGACGCTCCCGGGCGAAAAACGGGTGACGAAATTGGCCTCCCCATGGACATCCTCGCCCGCAGCAGCTCGTAACTCGTACGAGCGCTCATACCAATCCCCCCGACTCAAGCTGGGTTCCACCCGGTGATTGTCGCCGACCTGGAACCCCAGGCGAAAGGCCTTTGGGGGGTAGGCTGTCAAACCTTCGTTCCTGCATGCGCCGCCTGCCGAAACCGCTGATCTCGTATTGAGAAATCTGGTGGACCCGAGGCGATTCGAACCCCTGACTATCTGAAAAGAACCCTGCGCGGGCCTTTCCCGCGCAGGGCTCAGTTCACGACAAACTCTCGCTTAGCCCTTGGGGCCTGTTAGATCGCTCATCGCAGGCACGTTGGCCTTGTCGCAAGTAAATCCAAGGCAGCCGAGCTGCCAGCCGTCCTGGATCGTTCGCAGCAGGGAGTAGTGGTTGTACGCGACGCTAGAGGTGCGGGCTGCGTGGTCGGAGTGTGAGATGACGAGCGTGACGACGTGCCCGCCACCATGGTTCGGGATCGAGTCGCAGCAACCGGAAACATCGCCGAACCCGAAGTCGCTGCTGCTGGCGGTGAACTCGCTCTCGTCCCACGCGATGAAGATGGCCGAGTTGCCGGTCCATGCGGACGAGGACATGATCTTGCCAACCGTGTCGGACAGAAACGCGTCCCCCGCGCGGATCAGGGCCGGCTCATTGTTGGTGAAGTTGCAAGGGTCGGTGGCCGGCGCGGCGCGGCCGTGCATATCGTTGCACTGGTCCGGGCTGATCCAGACGTAATCCGACACGGTGCCAGCCGCTAGGTCGCTGTTCAGCTGGCTCAGGTCGACGATGTTGGCCATGCGGACCGGGCTGCTCTGCACGTCGGCAAAAGTGACGAACGGGTTGTGCTTGCGCTCGTAGAGCTGGTTGCCGCAAGCGTGGTCGAGCTTGGTCGTGCAGAGCGACAACGATTGCATGTATGCCGTCCATGTCTTCCCGTGGCTCTCGAGCTGGTCGACGATGTTCGGGACGCTGAGCGTCTCGTCATCGTCGCTGTCGACGCCGGTGATGCCCGCGGTGGCAGCGACGTAGTTCGGCTGGCTGGGATGGATCACGCCGAAGTAGCTTTTCGCCAGGCCGTACTTGCTCGCCGCGGCGTTGATCCACGGCGCGTTCGGGCTGCCGATCAGGAGGTTGTACCCGGTGTTCTCCATCATGATCACGAACACGTGCTGGTAGTTCTTGAGATTGGTGCGGCTCGAGTCGGCTGAAACCGAACCCGACCCAACGATCATCGCCAAAAGCGTGGCGAACCCGGCAAAAGCGACCGACCTTCGCATCCCACAACCCTCCCCGGTTCAGGGCCGAAATGAACCACCGGCGCGCCGGCCAGGCGCCCAGCCAGGTGAGTCTAGCGCAGCTTTTGCCTCTGGCCGAAGCTGGATTGGGCTTAAAACAGGTGAAGCGTGCGCAAATTCCCCATCGCCAAGCACCTTCGTGAACCCCACCGGCAACTGCTACCGATACCCGTCGGGTTTCACCTCCCTGCTTGCCGCGGAGGTCGCCGGTGAAGCCGGCGGGTGGGGCGATCCGCAAGGTTTTGGCCGTCAAAGACGTTTGACCAGCCAAAGGGAGGTGATCCTGCGTGATCACGACTATCGTCACGTTCCTCAGCGAGAAGATCGTCGCGGTGGTCATCACGACCGTGATCGTGGTGGCGGCCGTGCCGACGCTGATCGTCGCGATCCACGGCAACACGATCACCATCACCACCGGTCCGGTCGCCTCCGCGAGCCGGCAGCACGGCGACGACGAGCACGCCCGCCTGGTCCTCGTGGTCAAGACCGCCGGGGATGCCGTCCGGGTCAAGATCAACAACCAGGAGGCGAGCTGCGACTCTCAGATCGCTCAGCTCGCGGCCGTGTCCAAGCTCTCGGGCACCGCGACCCAGGCCGCGCTCGACAAGGGCAAGGGCGAATTCCACACGGCCACGCTGCCGTTCCTCAACGAGCTCAAGGCCGACCAGGACGAGCTCGACCACCTCAACGTCATCACCACCGAGACCGAGCAGACCTTCCTCGTGCGCATCTCCACCGTGCAGGTGACCGCGCTCGGTGAAGACGGGCATTCGGGCACCCTGGTCACCGTCTGCCAGACCATCCTCGTCGAGATCCGCACCATCGTCATCACGGTCGTCCAAACGCCCAGCGGCGACGACGAAGGCGACGACTGATGGCGAGCGCAACCCCCCCACGGAGCAAGGCCTCCTCCTCCCCCTCTACTCCAGAGGCCTCCGCTTCAACCGACCCGGCGAGCCCCCTTCCCGATTTGCTCGCCGGGCTCCGGTGGGGGACCCGCGAGCTGCTCGTCGCGACGGCCTTGCTGGTCGCCATGGATGTCTTCGCCGGCTGGTCCTACCTGGCGAGCTACTTCGGCTACTTTCGAGTTCCGGTCGAAGGGTTGGAACTGAGCTTCCCTGAAGTCCTTGCCCAGGGTCTGCGCACCATCCTCCTGCCCCTCACGGTCATCGTCCTCGCCTCCAGCGCGCCCAGCCGCAAGCTCCGGGCGGCCGCCATCGCCGTGGGTGGCTACCTGGTATTTCTCGCGGTGGTCGCGCTGGGCAACCACTGGGCGTCACCCGGCGCGGTCGCCGCGCAGCTGGCGGCTTCGCTCGCCATCGCCGGCACCGTGTTCGCCCTGCGCCTGGGGTTCGGCAGGACGATTGGGCAGCGCGAGGTCATCGGCGCACTCGGCCTGCTGCTGCTCATCTCGATCCCCGTCGCGACGGGCACGCTGGACGCGACCCAGAAGGCCGCGACCAATACGTCGACGCTGCGCATCGTGACCAACACGCCCATCCTTCCCAGCGCCGCACCCGCAACGGGTGGACAGTTCACCTACGCGAACTACGTCCTGCTGCGCGAGAGCGACACGCGCTACTGGCTCTTCCGGATCGGCGACCAGTACGCCTACTCGATCGCGAAGACCGAAGTCCTCTACATCCGCTATTAGATGACGGTTCCAAGGTGATTCCAAGGTTGGCCTGGTAGGTTCGAGTCATGGTGCGGGACCCGATCGCCGCCGTCGAGCAACGCGACGAGGGCCTTCAAAAGCTGCGTGACCTTACGACCATCTGTGCGCTTTGGGCTGCCATGTTGCTGGCAGCGTTCTCGGTCATCGCGGCTGTGACCATTCCGGGTCAGAGCCAGGCCAGCTCCAACAGCTCCAACGGCTCCGACAGCTCGGCGGGCCTGTTCACGGATGACGGGGAGCAGCTCCAGGCGCCCGCCGCAGGGTCTTTCCCACCTTATGGCGGCCGTCCGATCGCCGTCTCAGGCGGGTCGCACTAAATCCTCTCCCCCGCCAGGGTGGGGGCGACCCGAGTTGAACTACTGACCCACCAACCGGATCGTCCAGAAGTCTGACGACAGGCCGGGCTGGATCAGGTACGAGTACGGGAGCGTGAAGTAACCGTTCATGCCCCACGCCGCGCCCCAGGAGTTGCGGACCAGAAACCACTGGCTCGCGTCGTCGTAGCCGACCGCCATGACCGCGTGCCCGCCGACCGGCCGCTCGCCCCAGCCCGGCATCGGCGCGTGGCCGGTGCGCGCGACGGTGACGCTCTCGAAGCTCTGGTAGACGGTGAACCCGAAGACGAACGGGTAGCCCGACGCGAGGCAGCCCTTCATCTGGTTCAGGTCCTGGACCAGGCCCTGGTATGACACCGCACGGTCGAGCTTCGCGTCGTTGTACGCCCTGGCCGGCGGCTTGCTCGCGAACTTCGCGATCCGGTACGGCCACTCCGGCTCGGGACACACGCCAAGGCTGGCGACCGACTTGATGCCGTCGCGGATCTGCGCGCCGCTGTCGGAGCGGACGGTCCCCTCGATGACGCGCTCGTTGTAGTAGATGAAGAGGCGAGAGGGCACGAACAGCGGCAGCTTCTGCTTTTTGCGGTCGAACTCGATCGCGCCTGCGATCGCGTTGGCGGTGCAGCTTCCGAGCGCGCCCTGGTTGTAGACAGCGGGGCACCGCCGGCGCAGGTCGGCGCGGGAGGGCAGCGCGGCCATGAACTGGGCCGGAGCGGCGTACATGTGGTCGCGCTGGTCAGGCTGGTCGGGAATCCAGCCGTAGCGGGCGATCTTGCGTGGTCTGGTCATCTCAATATCCTCCTAAAGGTAAGCCCAATTCGCGACGCTCGGCGAGGAGCCGACGAAGACGTTCACATGGGGGATCCGGTGTGCTTCGAGCACGATGGCCGTCGCTCGAGTGTGGCCCTCCATGATCACCAGGTGGCCGTCCGGGCGCCTGAGGCAGATGATCTCGGGCAGGGCCGGCACAGGGTTGGATTCGCCGATGCGCAGAGCTAGCGCGAGGACCAGCATGTTCGTCTCGTCGCCGGTGAACACGTGCCCGACGTTGGACGCTCCCTCGGCGACCTTGCGCGTCACCGGCGCCAGCGCCGCCCACGCGGCGTGCCGGCTCGCGTACATCATCTCGCCGACCTCCTGGCTCGACAC
>JBGQGS010000075.1:0-10161 GCA_041497555.1 Candidatus Dormibacteraceae bacterium
CCATGGATCCGCAGCGACGACCGGCTCAGGTTGTGGTTCGGGCTTCGCTGCGACCAGGGGTTCTGGCTCGGGCTCCGGCTCGGGCTCCGCGGCGACCAGGGGTTCGGGCTCCGGCTCGGGCTCCGGCTCGGGCTCCGACTCGGGCTCCGACTCCATCCCCTCCCCCGTCTGGGGGAGGGTCAGGGTGGGGGGCGAATCGAGTCCGTTGGAAGGCTCCGCCACAGCCACCACCTGCTCCGGTTCGAGCTCCGACTCACCGGCGGCAGCCGGCTCGGGCTCCGGCAGGTCGGGGAGGGCCTCGGGTTCGGCGAATTCGGGCTCGGGCGCCTCTACCTCCGGCGTGGGCTCTGGCGGAGCCAGCGTCTGGAGGACCAGCGTGTCTGTTGTATCGGGCTCGGCTACCACCTCCTGCGCTGGAAGCTCAGATTGAGCCTCGGGTTCGGTCCCGGCCGGCTCGTAAGTCGTGTCCACGAGCTTCGCCACCGGCGCGATCGCGGCCATCGGCGCCTCGGGCATCTCGCGCGTCGCGAATTCCGGGATCGGCAGGACCTGTGTGTCGGCCTCGGCGACGCGATCCGCCGCCGCGGTGCCTAGAAAGCGTTCATACCAGCCGGCGATGCGACGTAAGCGCTCCACGCGACGGTCTGGCCGGCCACTGCGCGACAGATCGTGCGATTCCTCGGGAAACCGAACCAGCTCGACGGTCTTGCCCAGGAGATGCAGCGCACCGAAGAGCTCTTCGGATTGCGAGATGGCGCAGCGCAGGTCCATCTCGCCACACGTCAGCAGGAGCGGAGTCCGCATCTTATGGACGTATCGGATGGGCGACCGCCTCCAGAGCTCATCGAGGTCAGGCCAGGGCGGAGGCCCGAGCTCGAGCATGCCCCACAGCACGATGTCGTGCTGCGAGTATTCGCTGACCAGGTTCGAGATCGAGCGCATGGACACAGCGGCAGAGAACCGATCTGTCTGGCCGATCGCCCAGTTGGTCATGTAGCCGCCGTACGACCCACCGCCGATTCCCATGCGATTGGTGTCGATGTAGCCGGTGCTCTCGATGACCTGGTCGAGCGCGCTCATCAGGTCGACATAATCCTTGCCGCCCCAATCGCGGACCACCTCCCGCCGGAAGCGCTCGCCGTATCCGTCTGATCCCCGCGGATTGACGCACAGCACGACGTATCCCATGCCGGCGAGGATCTGCAGTTCGTGGAAGAACGCCCAACCGTACTGACCGTGCGGGCCCCCGTGGACTTCCATCACGAGTGGGTGCAGCTTGGCCGCGTCGAGACCATCGGGCTTCAGCACCCAGCCCTCGATCATCCAGCCGTCGGGCGCGGTGAACTGGTATCTCTCCAGTGGTGCGATGTAGCGGTCGCGGAGCCATGGGTTGAGCTCTGTGAGGCGAGCTTCCGCTCCCTGGGTCAGGATGTGGAGCTCGCCTGGACTGCTCGGGTCGGATGCTGCAAACGCGAGAACTCCAGACGCGACGTCGAAATCGAAGATTCGCCGCTGGCCGCCGGCATCCTGCCGGACATTGCCTTCCAGGTCACTCGAGTACACACCGGTCACGCCGGGGCCGCTGGCGAGGAAGTAGACCCGGTCTCCTTCTGAGGACCAGCAGAGCCGGCTGCCGTGACCAGCACGCATGTCGGTGATCACGCTGTCGTTGACAGCCAGGTCGAAAGTGGCGGTCAGGCAGCGCGGGCCCTCGCCCGTCATCGGCACGACCCACAGGCGCTCCAGGAGCCCCGCGTCCAGGCCGTTGGGAGCGATGAAGGCGATGAGATCGCCTCGGGGCGACCAGGCGGGCGAGCCCAGAGTGAGGCCGCCGCCAAACCGGTGGCGATTGCCCGCGAGATCGATGACGTACAGGTTCAGCTCACGCAGCAGGTCGGCGCCCGGCTCGGCGTTTCCCGACGCGACCAGCCGGTTCCCCTCCGGGGACCAGTCGAACCCGGTGACATCCCACGCGCCGCTCGTCAGCTGAGTAACGTTCCCGCCATCCGCCGACACTACGAAGAGGTGGCGATACCTGCCATCGACGAAACCCATGCCGTCGTGCTTGTAATCGAGCCGGCGCGCAATTCGCGCGACCGGGGCCCGGCGGACCTGCTCCCGGCCTTCCGGCGGCCGAGGGTCGTCAACCACCGCTTCCGGGTCGGACATCACGGTGCCGACGAAGGCGATGCGGCGACCGTCGGGAGACCACAGCGGGCTCCCCGCGCCTTCAGGTATAGAGCTCAGCTGCCGCGTCTCGCCTCCGGAAGCGAAGTCCAGCACGAAAAGCTGATCCACCGGGCCGACCTTGCTGATGAAGGCAAGGCGGCGACCATCAGGAGACCATTCCGGCGAGTGGTCTCGGCGCGGGCCGCCCGTGGGCTCGAACGGCTCAGGCTCGAGCAGCCGGCGAACCACCACCCGGCTTCGGTTCTGTCTCGAATCCGCATCGGCCCAACCAAGCTGGTAGGCGACGCGCTCGCCGTCGCGACTCAGCCGGATGTGATCGATCCAGCGAAATCGATAAAGGTCGTCGGCGCCAATCGGGCCGGGCATCGCGGTCCCCCGATGCTATCAGTAGGCAACATGCTTTCGGAAAGGAGCCACCTAACCGCCCCACCGTATCGTCTCCGGGTAAAGCACCTGTGATGACTGGGCTCAGCCGCGGGCAGACGGCACTTCGTGGTTTCGGCTGGGGCGCGATCGCCGGATTGGCCCTCGTCGCCCTGATGTACCTGGCTAACCTTCTCCTCGGGCTTCGGCCGCTGCCTCAGCTGCTCAACCAGCCGCTCCTCTCGCTCATGCCCGGCTTCGTCTTCGGTTTCCTGATCGACACGCTCCAGCACGCCGGCAAGGTGGTCGAAGAGCTCGGGCTGATCGTGGCGATGGTCTTCGGGCTGGGCGTGCTTGGCTCCGCGTGGGCGCTGGCCTGCCTGCGCTGGCGATGGCAGTACCTGGCGCTCGGTTTCGCCGCCATCGGCTGGCTCGTCGTGACCGCCATCCTGCTGCCGCTTTGCGGCGCTGGCTTCCTGGGCTTGAGCGACGGACCGGCCACGCCGCTGATCTGGGCTGCCCTGTTTGCCAGCTACAGCGTCATCCTGCAGCTGGGCGGCGGCTCACGTGGCGCGGAGGGGGTGGATGCCGGCCGTCGGCGGTTGCTGGGCGCCCTCCCCATCACGATTGGTGCGGTCAGCGTCGGTGTGCTCGCGATCCGGCTGCTTCCAGACTGGTACCAGGCCATCTTCAACCCGCCGGAGGCCGGCCTGCGAGGGCCGTCCCCGGAGATCACACCCGTCGACAATTTCTACGTCGTCTCGAAGAACTTCAGCGACCCCACGGTCGATGCACAGGGTTGGAGTCTTTCCGTTGGCGGCATGGTGGACCGGCCGATGCGGCTGTCGCTATCCGACCTCCGGGCGCTGGCAGGCGCGAGCGAATACGTAACGATGGAGTGCATCAGCAACAACGTCGGTGGCGATCTGATGAGCACCGGGAGCTTCGCCGGGGTGAGGCTGCGCGACCTTCTCGCGATGGCCGGCCCCAAGCCGCAGGGCACCTGGGTCGCGTTCACCGCTCGAGACGGCTACACGGAAAGCCTGCCGCTCAGCCTCGTCCACGGAGCTCCCGAGATCATCGTCGCGTATGACCTCGACGGCGCTCCGCTGCCCGTGGGCCATGGCTTTCCAGCGCGGATGGTCATCCCGGGTCACTACGGTATGAAAGGGCCGAAGTGGCTCGACAGCATCAATCTCGTCAACCATGAGAGCGGCGGCTACTGGGAGCAGCAGGGCTGGGATCACAACGCCGTCATCAAGACCACCGCACGAATCGATCTACCTACAGACGGCGACCTGATCAAGCTTGGGCCCGTTTCGCTCTCAGGCGTGGCATTCGCGGGCACGCGCGGGATCAGCAAGGTCGAGTACAGCACCGATGGCGGCTCGAACTGGAACGCAGCGTCATTCCGCACGCCGCTCTCAACTCTGACCTGGGTGTTGTGGAAGGCCGACTGGGCGCCGGCCGCCGAGGGCGCCTACCGGCTCATGGTGCGGGCCTCAGACGGCATGGGCGCCCAACAGGACTCGCGAAGCGCGCCGAGCTATCCGAGCGGCGCCAGCGGCTACCACACCATCCAGGTGGCGATCAGCCGCTAGTCCGGCGTCGCTGGGGCGGCCGCTGAGCGCCCCGATGGGAGGGAACGGAGCCGGTTCCCTCTGATCTATTTCATCGTCCAGAGGGCTTTGAGCGTGTTCCAGCCCATCCGGACCATGCCCTCCTTGCGAACCATCTTCAGGATGTTCGATTGCTTCTGCCACTTCGACTGGCCGTCCACGCGGAAGAACTCATCGAGCACGCGATCGAGGACCTGCGGGTACTTGGTCAGCATCTGGGGATTGTGCTCGAGCAGCGGAACCGCGCCGTCGTACTTACGCATGTCGGCCATGATCCACGAGTTGTCGAGCATGCCCTTGTACTCCGAGAGGCGCCGTTCTGAGAAGTCGTCCGCCTCCTTGGCGTGAATCACGGTTTTGGCCGCCAGGTGCCCGGATTCCATGGCAAGGTTCGAGCCCTCGCGGTGTACTGGGTTGGACAGCATGGCCGCATCTCCGCACACCAGGTAACCGGGGCCGTAGACCTTCGGGATCCCGCGATAGCCGCCCTCGGGGATGAGGTGCGCGAGATACTCCACCGTTTCCGCGCCGCGCAGCAACGGCTTTACGGCGGGGTGGTTCTTGAAATGCTCCATCACTTCGTTTGGACTGCGCAGCGTGGTGTTGAACTCGCTCAGCAGGGCGCCTCCCCCCACCGAAAGCGTGTCCTTGTTTGTGTAGATGAACATGAAGCCGGACATGCCCATCGTCGAATCGCCGAAGCATTCGATGGTGCAGCCTTCGCCAGGCTCGCAGTTGAATCGCTCTTCGATCAGGCCAGGATCCAACTGCATGATCTCTTTGGCGGCCATCGCAACCTCGTTCGCCCGCAGCTTTCGCCGCAGCGGCTTGCCGTCGATCACGGTCTTTTCCAGCAGGCTTGCTCCAAGACCGATGCCCTCGCAGATGATCACGACATCCGCATACACGTCGTCACCTCGACCCGTCCCAACGCCCACCACGCGACTGTTCTTGACGATGAGCCGATCGACCACCGTCTCGGGCACCACTACGGCCCCCGCTTTCTCGGCCTGCTCCGCGAACCATGCATCGAAGCGCGCCCGCAGGACTGAGAAGGAATGCGGCTTCGTCCGGTTGCGCAGGTTCTTGTAGTCGAACCCGATCGCCGCCTCTGGGGTCATCATCCAGCGCCGCTCTTCGATGATCGGCCGCTCAAGCGGAGCGTCCTTCCACGCGGCGCCTACGATCTCTTCGAGGTAGTGGTTGTAGAGGATGCCGCCCATCACGTTCTTGGAGCCAGGCCTGGTTCCGCGTTCGAGCAACGCGACCTGTAGTCCCGCTTTTGCCATGGTGATCGCCGCGGCCGAGCCGGCCGGACCGGCGCCGATGACTACAGCGTCAAACTTCTCTTCGTCAGCCATTCACGCAAATTGAAACTCATTGGGCTGTCGGGCGGCGCCGGCTCCGGAAAGTCGACGGTGTCCGAGATGCTGCGAGAGCTTGGCGCGGTGGTGTTCGACGCGGATGAGGCAGCCCACGCGGTCTACGAGCCGGATGGTCCCGGCTTCGAGGCCGTGGCGCGAGAATTCGGGCCAGGATTTGTGCGCGACGGGCGCATCGATCGCGCCCGGTTGGGCGCCCTCGTCTTCCACGACGTGGACGCACGCCACCGCCTGAATGCGATCGTGCACCCTCTCGTGCGGGAGTGGATGGCCGCGCGCACCGCCGAAGCTGTGCTGGCAGGCGCTGAGGTCGTCGTGCAGGACGTGCCGCTCCTTTTCGAAAACGGTCTTGAGCGACTCTATTCGAATGTGCTGCTCGTCTACGTACCTGAACACCTGCAGCTCAAACGGCTCGTCGAAGGTCGCGGCCTGAGCGAGGACATCGCGCGAGCGATGATCGCCGCGCAGATGCCCATCGAGCAGAAGCGACAGCTTGCTCACCAAGTGATCGACAACAGCGGGAGCCGCGAAGCGACGCGGCAGCAGGTTCAGAGGATCTGGGAGAAGCTTCTGGTCAGATAGCGCCTTGCTGCCTGAGCTCCTCGAGGCGTTTCTCACCCACCCCGGCTTCGGCCAGGACTTCGGCGGTGTGCTCACCGAGGCCAGGGGCATCTCTGCGGCGCCAGTCGCCGCGAAGCGGAACCGCCGGGCGCACCTCGACGCCCATCTTGCGGTTCAAGATCAGCTGGCGTGCCGCGACCTGCGGATGCGACGCTACCTCGTCGAGCTCCAGGACCGGCTCGCAGCAGGCATCCAGGCCGGCCAGCTCGCGCTCCCACTCCAATCGCGTACGTGAAGCGAACACCGCCTCCATGTCGCGGTGTACGCGTTCCCCCTCCTCCCCTTCGGCGAACTGGAGTTCGACCAGGTCGGGGCGGCCGACCGCGATGCAGAGGGCAGTCCAGAACTTGGGCTCGAGCGCGCCGACGCTGTAGAACCCTCCCCCCTTGCAGACGTATACCCGGTAGCACGCATGCCGGCCGGCCAGGCGCTGATCCCCACGCCGGACCTCCTCCCCGCCGCCCCTTGCCGCGAGCGCCAGGGCAATCCAGCTGACCGCGCCATCGGTCATCGACACATCGAGCCAGCGACCCTCTCCGCCTCGCTCCACGCCGACCAGCGCGCCGAGGATGGCTACGGCCGGCTGCAGGCCGCCCCCTCCGATGTCCGCCACCTGGACCGACAACGGCACCGGCGCCCCGTTCTTTTCGCCGTTGAGCCCCAGCCCTCCCGCGGTCGCCATGTAGTTCAGGTCGTGCCCGGCTCGCGCGGCAAACGGGCCGTCCTGGCCGTAACCGGTGATCGAGCACATGACCAGCCGTGGGTTGCGAGCGTGCAGAACATCCCAGCCGAGGCCGAGGCGTTTCATCACACCCGGGCGGTTCCCTTCGACCAGCACGTCAGCCTTCTCGACCAGCCGCAACAGCAAGTCGCGTCCAGCCTCCGCTTTGAGATTCAGACGAACGCTTCGCTTGTTGCGGTTGAGGGCGTTGAACAGGACGCTCTGACCGTCGACCAGAGGCGGTGTCCAGCGCATGTAGTCGCCGCGGTCGGGATCTTCGACCTTGACCACGTCCGCCCCCATGTCTGCCAGGAGCATCGTGCAGAAAGCACCCGGCAAGAGGCGTGTCAGGTCGAGGACGCGGATTCCGGTCAGGGGCATGTAGTCAATTCTCCGAGCAAATTCACCTCCCCGCTCGCCGGAGAGGTCGGCCCCCGCTCGCGAAGCGAGCGCGGCCGGGTGGGGGACGCACCCTCAGGCAATCCCGTTCAGGAGGCGACATTTGGCCGCCTCCGTGCGTTAATAGAGCATGGAAGGCGGAAACCACACGATGCGTCCCAGCAGCCCTCGACTAGGCGAGATGACGATCAAGGTCCCAGCGCCGTTCGCCGGGATCTCTGATCTGGGTTTCACCGCGCAGTACCACGCCCAGCAATTCAACGAGCCGCAGCGCGATGTGCCGCTTCTCATCGAAGGCCCGCAGCCGCCGATGCGAAGGCTCGCCGAGCTCCTTCAACTGCTCAGCGAAACCGAATCGTCAGCGTATGCGTGGAGCGATCCCGTGATGCTTAGCGACGAGGTCGTGGTGCTTGCCTTTCGCGATCGCATCGCGGCCGGCGGGGCCGGCGGGGCGTGGTCGGACGGCGCCCGTGCGGCGGATTACGTCATGAACCTTGTACGCCCGGTGGTGTTCACCTTCCTGCGCGACTGCGCGATGATCGCCCATCTCCGACTGTCCGAAATGATCGAGCTCCGCGTCAGCGCCGAGCAGAAATCGATCGCCGAGCTGACGCTGCCGCGCGAGGACATCGTGCAGCCGAACGGGGAGCGGCTGCTCTGGAAATTCGCGGGGTGAGCGTGTAAGGAGTCTAGGAGGGGGTTGGCGACGGTGAGGGCGAGGTTGGCGTCGGGCTCGCGACCTGCGCCGAGCTCGCCCTGGCGCTGCTGACCGTCGTGATGTTTGGAACGGCGATCGCGCCAGGCCCCTGGTTCGCCAGGTACAGCGCAACCGGCACGACGATCATGCCGACCAAGACGGTCAGTACGAACGTGACCGCACCCCACTCCCGGCGCAGAACAGCCCAGTTCACGAGCGCAGAATTCTACCGAGACCTAGTAGTCGTCGTCGCCTGAGCCCGCCAGACTTTCCTCTTCCTTCTTCTTGCGCTGGTTCAGCAGGCGGATGAAGTCCTGCGCCCGCGCAAGGGCCTTCCAGCGCTCCGGGAAGAAGTCCTGGACCAGGATCTGCTTGTCCGGCAGCTGGTAGACCGTGACGCACCACTTGTTGAGGGTGCGCGAAACTTCAACCTCGAAGTCCTTCTCCGCGGTCTCATATCGAACAACTTTGTCGTCGTCGAACTTTCTTCGTCCTGAAACAGCCATAGGTAAATCACTCGGGCGGGGATTCGGCTCATTGAGCGTCTTCCGATTATAGCCCTGTGCAGCCTCAGCCCTCCTCGAGGAGCTCGCGCAGAAGCGGCGCCAGCTCTTCGCGCAGGCCTTCCCGCTTCATGGCCAGGGTCAGGTTGGCGCGCAAGTATCCGGGCACGGTTCCGGTGTCGTAGTAGTCGCCCTCGAACTCGAGCGCGACGACCGGGTGCGACCCGAGCGTCCGCTTGATCGCGTCCGTGAGCTGGATCTCCTGCCCAGAGCCCGGCTCTGAGCGGTTGAGCTCGGCAAAGACCGCCGGGGTGAGGACGTAGCGCCCGATGATGGCCAGATCCGAGGGCTCGGTTCCGGGCTCCGGTTTCTCAACCATGTCGGTGACGTCGTGCAAACGTCCCTTGCTGGCGTCGATCGCCACGACTCCATATCGTCCTACCTGGCTGCGCGGGAACCTGCGCACGGCGAGCACGGTCGCGCCGGTCTTGTGGTGCGCGTCGATGAGCTGCTTCAGGCACGGCTCGGCCTCGCCGAGAATCACGTCGTCCGCGAGCAGGACGGCGCACGGCTCGCCCTCGACCAGCCGCCGAGCGGTCCACACCGCATGACCCAGACCGAGCGGTTCTTTCTGCTGCAGGTAGGTGATGTCGACCTGGTTGCTGAGCTCGTCGACCTCGCTCAGGATGTGGAGCAGCTCACTCTTGCCGCGCTGCCTGAGGTAGTGCTCCAGCTCGAGCGAGCGATCGAAGTGGTCGACTATGGCGCGTTTGCCGCCGCCCGTGACCATGATGACCTGCTCGATCCCGCTGGCGATCGCTTCCTCGACGCCGTACTGGATGGTCGGCTTGTCGACGAGCGGCAGCATTTCCTTCGGCTGCGCTTTGGTGACCGGAAGAAAGCGCGTACCCAGCCCGGCGGCAGGGAAGATCGCCTTGCGAACCCGGGGCATGGTCACGGGCGGAGGCCCTGGCGAGAGATTTGGTGGATCGGCTGCCCAGATGCAAGGAGCCGACGAGCACGTGAGGCAGTGCATTTGACATGCGCGACCGAACGCGCGCAAGAGGCGACACCGCAGATGGGCGGCCTAGACGCCAAAGATCCGCCAGGGATCTCCGCACGGGACCATCTGGACATTGATGACAATCTATCTGGTGGCGACGGTGGAAGGCATTCGGCCAGGGATGGAGGGCCGCCTGGAGCGCGTTGTCGAGGGAGATGTCATCGTGCCCGCGGACTACTGATGAGAAGGCTTTGTCTTGCGTCTCTTGTCCGCCAGGTGCTGCGCGAGCTTTTTCAGGCCGGGGTTGACCGCGACCACCTTCGGCCCCCTCACCTTCTTGTCGCGCGCCCTCACGCGCGCGCTCTCGCTCGGAGAGACACGCTCCAGCTCATCGCTCACGCCCTGATGGTAGCTTCGTAGTCTTGAACCAGATCGCGTTACGCCACCGACGAGGCAATGCTGAGAGCCCTCAAAACTCGCTGACGCGAGTACGCTGAAGTAGTTACGTTTCGGCCGTTTCCAAAAAGATTGGGGGTAAGACGATGAAGGCCTACGTCCTCATCAACGCTTCACCCGGGCGCGCGCTCGAGGTGGCCAAGAAGATGGAGGGGACCAGCGGCATCACGGCGGCCGACGCGATCACCGGGGAATACGACGTGATCG
>JBGQGS010000076.1:0-10064 GCA_041497555.1 Candidatus Dormibacteraceae bacterium
ATCATCCCGGCTGTGGTAGGCGCGGTGTTGCTAGCCTGCGGGCTTTTCGGCCTCCTTCCAATAATCGAATTCCAGACGTTCCCGTTCAAACATGACTGGGCGACTGTCGTGTCCAACTATGGGGATGTCGCCGACATGGTCGCGGGCATCCTGGCAATCGTCGAGGCAGCCATATGGTGGACGCCCACGGGGAAGCCGCGAACCCCACCAGCGCTGCGGCGGCCAGGGCTGCAGTAGTCCACGAGGGGCTGGCATCGCGCTATACGCGCGGTTCGGTGCCGTTAGTCCGCGTATTCAAAGCCAGGTGTCGATTGGTGGAGGCGGCGGGAGTTTGAACCCGTCTAGGTTGAGTTGAAAACAGGGCGATCGTATTCAGAAAGCTCGCACCGACACGTACCGACATGCACTAAAACGCGCCCCGGTAGGGGTCAACCGTGCAGACAACCACGTTGTGTGGGATGAAGTCGACCAGGAATGGGTGTTCGAGGATGAAGCTACCGCCTCGACCGACGAAGGACGTCGCCGGCGAAGCGGTAGCGGAATCCGCTGACCACCTGTCAGGGGCCTGGCCTCGCGTCCGAGGATTCAGGCGTAGCATCGCCACGATGGCCACCGAGACCCCGAACAGCGTGCCTCCTCCGGCCGGGCCACCCGCGCCGCCGGGCCCGGGTGCTTCACGCGATGAGTGGCTGTCATGGCGTCGCCTGCAGCGTGACCACTGGGGCGGCGGCTATGGGCCTTGGGCGTGGGGCGTCGGGGTGTGGCCGTGGTTCTGGGGAGCAGCGCTGATCGTTATCGGTGGGTACTACCTCCTCCAGAACCTTGGCCTGCTCAACTGGGTGAGAGGCGACGTGCTATGGCCGGTTCTCCTGATCCTGCTTGGCGTTCTCATGCTGATCGGCCGCGGCCGGGATTGGAGACGCTAAGAACGGTTTGATTGCAATGCTGGCAGCGGTCGGACGCAGCCGGCGCAGCCGGTCAAGCTTCGGAAGCGCGTTCAGCGCTTACAGCGTTTTCAGCTTTGGCAGCCTGTCCGGGTTCGGCTTGGTGGAGGCGGCGGGAGTTGAACCCGCGTCCGAAGCAGCATCCCCCAGGATCTCTACGAGCGTGTCCAGGATTTTGGTTCTCGCTTGGCGGCTCCTCCCGACGGGATCCGCTTCTGCCAGCCGCGGTGCTCGTCCCGCCTCAGGGCCGCGACGCCCCTGGAGCGGCAATCCGGTCTATGTGACGCCGCTCCCCAGTCCGCCGGATTGACCGGGGGCAACGCCCGGGATCTAAGTCCCGGGGCTCACGTCTCTACTGCTTACGCAGCGAGGGCGAAAGCGTTGGTCTTGTTGGCGTTTGTAAAACGCTTGCGCTGTAACGCTCGCAGCTCTCGGCTCGCAATCCCGAAGCTCAACTGCCCCGTCGAGACCGGACGCCCCCACGAAGCTGAACCTGGTTGCCTACTGATTCTACCCACAAGGCCACCACCCGACACCTCGCGCTCTGGTCTAATTGGACGCGGATTCCGAGATGGCGGTCATTCCGAAGCGAGAAAGGCTGGACCCCGACATGGAGCGGATCGCCCGGGCTGACCTCAAGCAGCTGGGCGACATCCGCATCGACGACGTGCTCTCCTTCATCGATCGCGGCATCGAGAACATGCCGAGCTACATGGACCTGTATCGACGCTGGGAGTCCCAGCAGTGGTCGGTGGGCGACCTCGACTTCACCCTCGACCGCCAGGACTGGTTGCAGGCGACCGATCTCGAGCGAAAGTCAACGCTGTGGTCGCACCGCCTCTTCTTCAATGGGGAGGAGCGCGTCACCTCCACGCTGGCGCCGTTCGTATGGGCCGCGCCGTCGCCGGAGATCGAGATCTTCCTCTCCACGCAGATGGTCGATGAGGCGCGGCACACGGTCTTCTTCCAGCGCTGGTGGCACGAGGTGGTCGGCACCGACGCCAAGAACCTGGGAGAACTTTTGGCGGAGATCCGGCCCGACACCAACGAGGGCTACAACACGCTTTTCTACGACCGCCTCCCATCGACGGCTCAGCGCCTGGCCAGCAACCCGAAGGACTTCGACGCCTTCATCGAAGGCGTCACGATCTATCACATCATCATCGAAGCGACAATCGCTTTGACCGGACAGCGATTCGAGCTCGAATCGATGCGCGAGATCGGGTCCACCGACCGCGGGTTCTACCGCGGGTTCACCGCGGTGGCACGTGACGAGTCGCGGCACGTCAGCTTCGGCATCAAGGTGCTGCAGGAGGCCGTTCGAGAAAACCCCGAGCGCTTCGCCCCGCTGATCCAGCGCACGCTCGTCGAGTGCCTGCCGCTGGTGACCGGCACGCTGGATCCTCCTGATCCCCGATACATCACCGAATTCGGCCACACGGAGAGCGAGATACTCCAGTTCGCGTTTGATTCGCTCAACAAGCGACTGCGGGCGATTGGGATCAACCTGGCCGCATAACCCCCAACTGCCACTGGCGGTGGGTATCGAGCGCATGGGACCCGGCGATGAAGCACGGGTGGTTGAGGCGGCGCAACTTTTCGACGACCCGCCGCGGCCTGACGCGGTAACCAGATTCCTGGGCGACCCGCATCACCACCTGCTGATCGCCTACTCGGCAGGTGCCCCAATCGGCTTCGTGTCCGGCGTGGAGGTGACCCACCCCGACAAAGGCACCGAGATGTTCCTGTACGAGCTCGCCGTGGACTCCGGTCATCGACATCACGGCGTCGGCACTGCCCTCGTGCGGGCCCTTACTGAGCTGGCTCGCTCGAAAGCCTGCTACGGAATGTGGGTCCTTGCGGACGACGAGAATGCCGCGGCCGCCGCCACCTACCGCAAAGCGGGTGGAGACGTCGAGAGCCAGCCGGTCATGTTCTCGTGGCGGTTCGACGCCAAGCCGTAATCCGGATCACCCCCGCCGCATCGCCCGCGCGATCTCGCGCTTCGCGTCGCGCTCGGCGATCGCCTCGCGCTTGTCGTACTGTCGTTTGCCTCGCGCCAGGCCGACCTCGACCTTCGCGTGGTTTCGCGAGAAGTACACGCGCAGGGGGATCAGCGTGTACCCCTTCTGCCGCACCTTCCCGATCAGAGAAGCGATCTCCTTGCGGTGCAGGAGCAGCTTGCGCGGGCGCAGCGGCTCGTGGTTCATGAGGTTGGCCTGCGCATACGGCGAGATGTGCACGTTCTCCAGCCACGCCTCGTTCCCGTCGATGCGTACGAACCCATCCCGTAGGTTGGTCCGGCCGCTGCGCACCGACTTGACCTCCGTCCCCGTGAGCATGATCCCGGCCTCGAGCTTCTCGTCGATGAAATAGTCGTGGTACGCGCGGCGGTTGACAGCCACGTCTCGCTCGCGCTCGTCTCTCTCAGGCATCGCGCAGCACCTGCTTTGCCGGCGCCGGCCGCTTCCCCGGCACCTGAACCACATCGGGCACGTAACGATCCGCTTCCACGTGTCCGCTCAGCACCTTGACCCGACCGCGCTTCGTCGGCACGGTGGCACCGGGCCATGGCTGGAGAGCGCGAACACGTCGATCGATCTCCTGCGCACCCATGCTCCACTCGAGCTCTCCGTCTTCCTTGCGTAGGCGCGGGGCGACAGTGGCAGCCCCATGGTCCTGTTCGACTGCCTCGATCTCCCACAGGCGCTCCAGGGTTTCGATGAGCAAGTCCGCACCGATGCCGGCCAAGCGAGCAGTGAGCGCCGCCGCATCCTCCCTCTCCGCGATCGCGGTCAGGCGACTCGCCAGAATCGGACCATGGTCGAGCTGCTCATCCATTCGCATGATCGTGACGCCCGTCTCGCGATCACCGGCGAGGATGGCGTGAGCCACGGGCGCGGCGCCTCGATGCCGCGGCAGCAGCGACGCGTGAACGTTGACGGCCCCATGCTTTGGGATCGCCAGCACCGAGGGCGGGACGATCTGCCCATAAGCGACGACCACCAACAGCTCCGGCTCCAGCTCCCGCAACTTCTCTACCGGCTCCGGATTGCGTATCCGCTCAGGTTGGTAGACGTCCAGGCCCAACGCCTGGGCTGCCACTTTCACGGGCGGAGCCGTCACCTTCATCCCCCGGTGGGCAGGTCGATCCGGCTGCGTGATCACCAGCAAGATCTCATGGCCGGCCGTATGCAGCGCTCGCAGCGAAGGCACGGCGAACTCGGCCGTGCCTACGAAGACGATCTTCAGGAAGGCGCCTAACCTGAGGCCGCCGTGACGGCCTCGGCCTCGAGCTTCTCATCGCCCACGAGGTCTTCGACTCGACGCAGCGTGTCGAGGCTGGTCAAGCGGTCGATGAAAAGGACTCCATCGAGGTGGTCGAGCTCGTGCTGGAAGGCGCGCGCGGTGAAGCCGGTCGACTTGATGCGTACCTCTTTGCCGCGCCGGTTGCGCCCCTTGACCACGACTGTCTCGTGGCGAGAGACCTCACCGACCCAACCCGGGTAGCTCAGGCAGCCCTCATACCCGACCTGGACGCCGTCGGTCTTGATGATCTCGGGATTGACCAGCCCCCAGATCTGGTTGTCGTCCCCCTTCACGACGCATACCCGCAACGGCACCCCGATCTGGTTTGCCGCCAGTCCGGCCCCAGGGGCCGCAAGCATCGTCTCGGCCAGGTCGTCGATCAGTCTCTGAACGGACGTGTCCACGCGCGCGACTTTCTTCGCCTTTTCGCGCAGAACAGGCTGGTCGAAGGTCAGGATGGGTCGGACGGCCACGAATTCGATTCTACCCAGCGAGCACTTGAGCTACGCCAGCCAACGCCAATTGCGCACCACTTCCCAGCGCAGCTTAGGTCCCAGGGTCCACGTCGTAGCTCCAGCCCTTGCCGCGCGGAGCCAGGTGCCGCGCGCGCTCGAGCCCATCTCCTTTCAATGTGACCTGCCATCGATACTCGCCACGCAGGCGGTGGATGAAGGCCGGGGACGGGCCCATCACGCGTATGCCTTCGATTCCTTCCTTGAGGAGGCCCGTCGCGAGCGCTTCGGCAGCCTCCCGCGCAGAGCCCGCAGCTCGCGCGTCGTCTGCATCGGTCCGCGTGAGGACCGCGAGCTCAGCGAAGGGTGGAAAGGAAAACGCCTTGCGGGCCGGCAGCTCAGCGTTGTAGAAGCTCTCATAGTCCCCGGTGGCCGCGCAGCGCAGGCTGTAGTGCTCCGGGTTGCTCGTCTGCACGACGACGCGGGAAGGGCGTCCGTCGCGACCCGCACGACCCGCGACCTGCACCACGAGCGAGAACGTATTCTCGGCCGATCGATAGTCGGGAAAGTGCAGGGGAAGATCGGCGTCGACGACTCCCACGCACGTGACGGCCGGCAGGTCCAGGCCGCGCGTCACGAGCTGTGTACCCACCAGGATGTCGGCGCGCCGCTCGCTGAACGTCTCCCAGATCTCGAAGTACGAGTCAGGTCCGCGCGCTGCGTCGCTATCGAGCCGCAGCACCCGCGCACGCGGCCACAGCTTCTTGACCATCGTCTCCAGCCGCTGCGTGCCCATCCCCATGCCCCGGATGTTGCGGCTGCCGCAGTGATCGCAGACCGAGGGCATGGCCCTCGAGTAGCCGCAGTAATGGCACACCAGGCCATCGATTTCTACGTGCTGGACCAGCGCGACGGAGCAGCCTAGGCACTGCACCGAACGCCCGCAGTCCCGGCACAACACGAACGTGGCCATGCCGCGCCGGTTCAGGTAGAGAATCACCTGCTCCTCGTTCTCGAGCGTCTGGTTGATCACCTCGAGCATGCGACGCGAGAGCGGCTGCCGGTTGCCTGAGGCCGCCTCGTCTCGCATGTCGACCAGCTCAACCTCGGCGTCCCGGCCGCGCACCCGTTTGGTCAGCTTCGCGAGCGCCATCTCCCCCCGTTCCGCGGCGTGACGGGTGACGACGCTGGGCGTCGCCGAGCCCGCCACGAGCCTGGCGCCGCTGACGGCGGCCAGCCGGCGGGCGACCCAGCCCGCCTCGTAGCGCGGCGTCCGCTCCTGCTTGTATGCGGCCGAGCCTTCTTCGTCCAGGCAGATGAGACCCAGTCGGGGAATGGGAGCAAAGACCGCCGACCGGCTACCCAGCACAACCTCGGCCTCACCGCGACGCGTGCGCCACCACTGCTGAGCCCGTTCGAGCTCGGTGAGCTGGCTGTGGAGGACTGCGATCGGCGCCTTCAAGCGGGCCCGCACACGCTGGACCAGCTGCGGCGTGAGCGAAATGTCCGGCACGAGGAGCAGCACGCGCAAACCGTCGGACAGGGCTCGCTCCGCGGCCGCCATGTAGACCTCTGTCTTGCCGCTCGCGATCACGCCGTGCAGAAGGGTGACCTGGTTGGAACTGATCACCTCGAGCGCGGCTTCTTGCTCGCTCGTGAGCGTCAGCGCGTCGGAGGGCGACGCGGGCGCGGTCGCCAGCTCCACCAACCTGCTGTGCCGCCGCTGCCGGCTCGACGCCTGCGACCCGCTCGAACCAGTCGCGCGGACACGCGGCGGGAGCATGGCGCGGAGGCACTCGATCAGCGGCACCCAGTAGTGATCGGCGACGAGGCGCGCCAGAGCAACCTGGTGTGGGAGCAGAAGCGGTTCGCTGCCAGCAGTCGCGATCGGCTTGGTTTCCACGCCCGGGTCTTCTGTCGCGAGAGAGACCACGAAACCGTACGTGCTCCGGCGGCCGAAGGGGACCGTGACCCGGTGTCCCGGCACAACGTCCACTCCATCCGGCACCGCGTAGGTGTACGTCTCGCGACCGAGCCCGCGCGCCGCCTCAACCGCCACCTCGGCGTACAGCAAAGGCCTAAGGCTTGGCTTTCAGACGGGGGATAACCAGGTCCAGGATGCGGTCGGCCATCTCGCGCTTTGTCATCTTCTCGAGCTCGTGGCTCGAACCGTCGGTGAACATCACGACGCCGGCGTTGTGGTCGCTGCCGAAGCCGATGTCCTTCCGCGAGATGTCGTTGGCGACGATCGCCTGCAGGCCCTTGCGCTTCATCTTCTCAAGACCTTTGCCGGCGAGGTCGGAATCCTCCGCCGCGAAGCCGACGCGGAATACCCCTGCCGCATCCTTCTCGCGTCCCAGGGCGGCGATGAGATCCGGGATCGGCTCCAGCTCAAGGGTCAGGTGCGGCGTGTCCTCACGCCGGATCTTTCTCGTCGCGGTCGCGGCGGGTCGGAAGTCGGCGACCGCAGCGGCCATCATCAAGAGGTCGGCGCCTCTGATCTCAGAACGCAGCTCGGCCAGCATCTCGTCCGCGGTGGCCACCCCCCTGAACTGCACTCCGTGATGCGCCGGGTGATTCGCGGTGGTCACGAGCGTCACCCGCGCGCCGCGGTCGGCGGCGGCGGCGGCGACGGCGAAACCCATCTTGCCGCTCGAGTAGTTGCTGATGAAGCGCACCGGGTCGATCGGCTCGCGCGTACCCCCGGCGCTGACGACCACGCGCCGGCCCGCCAGGTCGTAGCGCGCCCGCACCGCATCCGCCATGGCCTTGAGCAGCTTTGAAGCGTCCGCCAGCCGGCCGGTCCCAACGTGGCCGCTGGCCAGGCGGCCTGTCTCCGGTTCGACGACGGTCGTTCCACGCCGCCGAAGTGCAGCGACGTTCTCTTGCACAACGGGCTTCGACCACATCGCGTCGTTCATCGCCGGCGCGATCACCACCGGGCACCGCGCAGCGAGCAGCGTGGCGGTGACGATGTCGTCGGAGCGGCCGCTCGCGACGCGCCCTATGACGTTGGCTGTCGCCGGTGCGAGGAGGATCAGTTGGGCCCAGTCACCCAGGGCTACGTGCGGCTCCGGCGAACCCTCCGCCGCCCACAGCCCCGTCACCACCGGGTTGCCCGTCACGCCCTGGAATGACGGAGGGCCGACGAACCGCATCGCCGACGCCGTCATCGCTACCTGCACATGGCAGCCTGCCTGCGTGAGGGCGGAAGCCAGGTCGACCAGCTTGTACGCGGCGATCCCTCCGGACACGAGCAGGGCTAAACGCACCCCACGCAACTCGTCGGGTATGGGGGTCGGGTCTAACGGCATAGGCTAAGTTTGCCGCGTGCGGGCGTCGCGGATGATGGCCAGCACCTCAGCCACAGCGCGCTCGAGCTCGTCGTTCACGACCACGTGGTCGTAATGCGAGACATACGTCATCTCGCGCTCGGCGATCTTCCGCCGCGAGGCCATGTTCTGCGACGTCTCGCTGTTGCGGAGCTCCTGGCGCCGCTCCAGCTCTTTGGTCGACGGCGGAAGAACGAAGATGAAGACTCCGTCGGGCGCCCGTGCGCGCACCTGCTCGGCACCCTGGACCTCGATCTTCAGCACGATGTCGTGCTCGGCGTCACGCGCCCGCTCGACCCGTTCGATCAGCGTTCCGTAAAGGTTACCGTCGTATGTGGCGGACTCGAGAAAGGCGCCCTCCTCGATCAGCTGCTGGAACCGTTCGCGGCCCAGGAACGTGTAGTTGACGCCGTCGACCTCGCCGGGCCGTGGGGGACGCGTTGTGCAGGAGACCGAATAACGGAGGTTTCGATCGAGTTCGACCAGGCGCTTGATCAACGTGTCCTTGCCGACGCCTGAAGGGCCGGAGATGACGATCAGCAAACCACGCTTTTTCGTCATTCCAGAGACAACCAAAACTCGTCGAAGTCCGCCGGAGGCGCTGCTTCGAAGCTCATCTCAATGCCCGTGCGCGGGTGCCGGAGGCGCAGCCGCCACGCGTGGAGCATGGGCCGTGCGGCGCCCGCCTCCCCACCGCCGTATTCCGCATCACCCGCCACCGGGTGCCCCAACGCTGCAAGGTGCACACGGATCTGATGGGTGCGCCCGGTGTCGAGGTCACAGCGCAGGAGTGTATGCCCGCCCCGACGTTCGACCACCTGGTACCGCGTCCGGGCGAATCGCCCTCCGCTGACAACGGCCATTCGCTTGCGCTCCTTCGGGTCCCGCCCGATAGGCCCTTCGAGCTCTCCCGCGTCGTCCTTCATTGGTCCGCGCACGATGGCCATGTACGTGCGGCTGAGCGAGCGGTCCTTCAGCTGCGACGAAAGCGCGCGGTGGCTCGCGTCGTTTCGGGCGACGACGATCAGCCCCGACGTGCCCTTGTCGAGCCTGTGGACGATGCCGGGGCGCATCACACCGCCGACGGCCGACCAGTTCCCACCGCGGCCCAGAAGAGCGTGCACCAGTGTTCCGGTGTGATGGCCGGGCGCTGGGTGGACGACCATCCCTGGCGGCTTGTTGATGACGGCAAAGTCGTCGTCCTCGTACACGACCTCGAGGGGGATCGGCTCCGCGGCAGCTTCTGCGATGTAGGCCTCAGGGATCTCGAACTCCACCACGTCGCCCGCCAACACGCGATCCGCGGGATCGGCGGTCCGGCCGTTGACCCGGACGAGGTGGCTCTTGATCAGGCGCGCGGCGGCGGAGCGGCTGAGGTCGTCAGCGTGCTCGGCAAGAAAGCGGTCCAACCGCGTGGCCGCGGCCGGCGCGATCAGGCGGCGGGATTTCTGCGTATCAAGTACCCGGCGACCAGCGCCACCACGCCGATGCTGATCGCCGAGTCCGCGACGTTGAAGACGGGAAAAAAGTGGAAGTTGATGAAGTCGGTCACGGTCCCGAACATGATCCGGTCGTAACCGTTCCCGAGCGTCCCGCCCAGGATCAGGCCGAGGACGGTGTCGGACCACAGATGGCTGGGGTTGCGAGCCACGTAAACCACCAGGCCGATCGCCACGACCACGGAAGCGACGAGGAAGAGTCCTGCGCCGGCGGGGGCCAGCCCGAACGCGGCTCCCGAGTTGCGAACGTTCGTGATTCCCACCAGGTGGCCGATGACGGCGACCTCGCTCCCAAAGGGGACCTGCGCCGCCACCAGGTTCTTCGTCACCCGGTCGAGCACGAACACGGCGATAGCCACCAGGCCGAAGACGATCCGGCCAGCGGTCACGAGTTGCGCTTGAGGCCGATCCAGATCTGCTCTCCTTCGAGCATCAGCTGCTCGCCGTTGAAATCGTCGGCGCGGCCTGGTTCCAGGCTGACCGAGAGCGTTTCGGTTTTGATGTAGTCGGCGTGCCGCTGCATCGCCC
>JBGQGS010000077.1:0-10028 GCA_041497555.1 Candidatus Dormibacteraceae bacterium
ACCGGCGGCTTCTGTGCGGCCGCGATCTGGGAGAGAGTCATCCCGCTCGCGAGGTCGGTCTTCAGGGTCGTGTCACTGATCCCCAGGGCCGACGCGGCGGCGCTGATCAACTGTTGGGTGTAGGCGCCGATGGCCGGGGCGCCGGCTGCAGGCGCCGGCTTCTTGCCGAGGTTTCCGGCGAGGGCGCATGGCGGCTGGCTTGCGAGCTTCTGCTTGAGGGCATCCGCCTGGGCCTGGGTGAGGTCCTTATTCTTGACCTCGTCGGCCAGGGTCTCGCCGATCGCCTTCTGAATCGCGGCGTTCACCTGGCTCTGGCTCTTGCCCAGGTCGCTCGACAGGTGCGAGAGGAAGTCGTTGCAGACGGCCGATGCGTTCGCCTTCTGACTGATCGAGGCGGTGTCTGCATGGGCGGGCTGCGACGAGGAGGGTCGGAATCCGACGTTCAGACCGGCCGCGGAGGCGGTGACCAGGACCGCGGCGCCGGCCACGACCACGGCACCCGTGGCGAAACTAGCGACTCGGAGGTAGCGGGATCTCGCAAAGCGTGTAATCACGCCTCTAATCTAAACAACGCGGCGTTTCCGGGTTCCTCACGCAGAGGGTCAAGGTTTTGTAAAGGGTCCGGCCCTCTATATTCGCTGGATGGAATCACCGCCCTCGTCGGGCTGGACCGGCAAGCACGCCGTCGAGCTTTACGTACGGACCTACACCACCATGCTGCAGAGCTCGGGCGACATCAAGATCGAGTCGCTCGTGCAAGCGCACCTCGGCATGGGCTCCGTGCTGCACCCACTGGCCGCCCAGCCCCAGACCGACATGGGGGCTCTGCTCTACGCAATCAGGCGGCTGCCGGAGGCGATCAGCCGCTGCAGGCACGTGGTCATGGGCCAGAGCCCTCAAGGCTTTCAGGCCGTCCTCCACGCTGACATCCTCGGCTGGCAGGCGGTCAAGGCACCGGCCCGGCGGCGCCGCTGGTATCACGACGGGAAGAACACGCTGGTGGTGCTGATCGCCTCTGCATCCGACATCGATGACCTGGTCCCGACCCTGGTTGCGTACCAGATCGAGTGGAACAAGCTCCACCGCGCTCTCCAGGAGGTCGAGCTTTTGGACAGCCAGGCACGCCAGGCGGCCGGCGCGACGGAGGACGACTGGCGCCGGCTGCACGAAGCATGGGGAGATTCTTTCGACCCCAACCTGGCGGCCATCAAACGCGAGGAATGCCGGATCGTGCTGCGGCTCATTGGGGGCAGCCATCTCGGGTACGCGCGGAACGCGAGCCGCTGGTGGCTTCCGATCGCGTCGGCCATGGGCGAGATGGGCGCGAGCGATGCGCCGATCTATTTCGTCTCCTCCAACTCGCACAGCCTCGTCAACGTCCTGACCGGAGTCGCCCGCGAGTTCGAGAGCGAAATCGTGGACTGGATCGGCAGGCAACACCCCGAGCTTGATGAAGAGCGCCGTAAGCTCGAAGCCGGCCACATCCGCGCATCGCGCCACAACTGGCTGTACTACGGAGCGCGCCAGGTCTTCGACAACCATCCCGATCGCGAGCGCATGCGCCGGAGACGAGCCGAGATGGAGTCGGCGAACGGAGTCAGGCACATCGCGGCTAAGGGAACCGGTGTCGACTCGGCGGCCCAGGTGTTCATGCTCTCCAAGCTCGACCCAGCCGCGATCGATCCGCGGGTCGGTTCGCTCGACGAGGGGAGGTTGCGCGCATCTGATGCCTGCATCGTCAACGTCGACTACCCGCTCGGCCAGGCTGCGTACCACATCCTGCGGCAGGTTGTTGTACAGGCGTCTTGGGTGAGGGGCGTGTATATCCTCGGCAAGGCGGCGACGCTCAACGCGGACGTGGGCGACGTGATGATCCCGAACGTCGTCCACAACGAGCACTCGAACAACACCTACTGGCTCGACAACTGCTTCACCGCCGCCGACGTGCAGCCGAACCTCGTGTACGGTTCGGCGCTCGACAACCAAAGGGCTGTCGCCGTGCGCGGCACCTTCCTACAGAATCGGGACTACCTCGACTTCTACTACCACGGGCGCTACACGGTCGTCGAGATGGAGGCCGGGCCATATCTCGACGCTTGCTACGAGATCGTCCAGCCCGACCGCTTTCCACTCGGTGAGAGCGTCAACATGGCGCAGGTCAACTTCGACCTGGGGATCGTTCATTACGCTTCGGACACTCCATATACACAGGCCCGGACGCTGGGCGCGCGCGGGCTCAGCTACCGGGGGATGGACTCCACGTACGCGTCGGCTATCGCTGTCGCGCGGAGGATCCTGCAGCGCGAGGAGGTGCTTCTCCCCCAGTCTGGGTGATCACCAACAGGTGCTCGTGCGGGTGGTTGTGCTCGCCGGCACCGTGGTGGATCTCGCCGCACGGATGGCAGCTCTCGACCTGGATCGTGGTGTGTCCGATCGCGAACTTTCCGCAGAGGCGGCTCTCCAGGTCACGCACCACATGCTCCGCGTCGCCAAGCGGGCATTCCGCCACCACCACGTGGCAGCTGAGCGCCATCTCGTCGGACGACAGGGCCCAGACGTGAAGGTCGTGAATGCTCGTCACCAGCTCGGTGCTCGTGATCTCTTTGGTCACCGCGGCGAGGTCGATCTCAGCAGGCGTGCCCTCCAGGAGCAGGTTGACCGTCTCGCGCACGATCCGCCACGCGCCGAACGCAATGAGGACGGCGATTCCCAGGGAGAGCAGCGGGTCGATGTAGAGCCAGCCCGCGAGCAGAATCACGATCCCTGACACGACGACACCGACCGACGCACCGATGTCGCCGATAACGTGCATCAGCGCCGCCCGCACGTTCAAGCTCCGAGACTCCCCGCGCAGGCCAAAAGCGACAAACAAGTTGATGGTGATGCCGACCAGCGCCGCGACGATGACGACGCCACCCTGGACGGGTTCGGGGTACGCCAGCCGGCGAACCGCCTCGTAACCGATCGCGAGGACGATCACGATCAGCGTCACCGAGTTGACGAGTGCCGCCAGGATGCTGACCCGGTGGTAGCCATAGCTGCGCCGCGCGTCAGCGGGACGGTTCGACTGCGAGACCGCAAACCAGGCGAGCCCAAGGGCGAAGACGTCGGTCAGCACGTGGCCGGCGTCGGAGAGCAGAGCCAGGGAATGGGAGACCAGGCCACCGACTAGCTCCACGGCAAGGACCAGGCAGGTGAGCGCGAGCGCGACCTTGAGCACGGATCCGCGAGATCTCACCTGGTCCATGAATTCATCCTACCGATCGGGTTAACGAACTAGCCCCACCAATCATTGCCACGCTCCAGGTAGGCGAGGAGCATCCCGTGGCGCAGGCCTTCGTGGCTGATCTGCAGCACGGCCAGGCCGTACCAGTCGAGGACGAGAAGCAGGACTTCGATGCCGGCCCGCATCGCCTTCACCCGGTTGGCGGGTAGAGCGACGGCCCTGGCGACCTGGGCTGCCCGGTCGCTATCGAGACGCGCCTCGCATGTCAGCAGATCGGCCGTGGTCAAGACCGGCGGCGGGTTTCGATGCGTGAGCACCAGGGGCAGGTTGGAGGCGGTCCCGCCGGTGGCGACCAACCGCTCGACCTCTCCGTCGGGTGCATGGGCCAGCTCGCGGAGCGCCGCCTTCCTCATACGCGCCCGTTCCTCGGGTTTGGGCGGGTCTGAGAAATATGTCCTCGCGAGCACGCCGGACCCGATTGGAAGCGAGGCGGCTCGGAGCATCTCCCGTCCGCGCGCGATCACCACTTCTGTGGACCCACCTCCCAGGTCGACCATCGCCCACTCACGGCGGACCGCATGGCGGCTGGCCACGCCGAGAAAGCTGAGCTCCGCCTCCCTTCGCGCGGAGATCACGTGGATCGGCGCGCCGATCGCCTCGCCGGCCGCCTGGGCGAATTCGGCGCCATCTTTGGCCTGGCGCACCGCCTGCGTCGCGGCGCCGAGCAGGATGTCGATGCCGTGGCTGCGAGCGCGGGCAACAACCGAGCGCAGGGCGCGAATTGCGGCTTTCGCGCGGACGCCGATGACGCCCGTGCTCGCCACCTGGGTGCCAAGCTCCGGCATCTCGATGTAGTGCGCGACTTCCTCCAGCCGGCCACGCACGACGTCCGCCACCAGCGCATGCACAGTGTTGCTCCCAACGTCAACTGCGGCCAGACGCACGCGCCAACTCTAAAGTGGCCCGCTACCGAGATCCGCTGGATATTCGCGGCATCGACGGGCGGAGCCAAGGAAAGGGTGGCGCCGCTAGGAGCGCATCGGAGATGCGTGACGAAGCGGCGGCAGGCCCTTTGACGCCGGCTTCAGCGCCGCCCGGGGTCCCCGCGAAATCGCAGATTTCGTGGGGTGGTTTGGCGCCCGCCCGTCTAGGACGCGAAGATACAAGGAGCCTCTGGAGCGAGACACTAAAATCTGGCGGTGGGTAAGAAGAAGGGGACGCGCATCGAAAAGGACTCCATGGGCGAGATAGAGGTCCCGGCCGGCGCCTATTACGGTGCGTCGACCCAGCGCGCCGTGCTCAACTTCCCGATCTCCGGCCAGCCGCTGCCACGCCGCTTCATCCGAGCCCTCGGCATGGTCAAGAGGGCGGCGGCGCTGACCAATCGCGAGCTCAGCCTACTGTCGCGCCGGCGAGCGCGTGCGATCGCGGCGGCAGCACAGCAGGTGATCGACGGCGAGCTGGACGACCAGTTTCCGATCGACGTCTACCAGACCGGCTCGGGCACCTCGACCAACACGAATGCGAACGAGGTCATCGCGACCAGGGCGACGGAGATCCTCGGCGGCGAGAGAGGGTCGCGCCTGGTTCACCCCAACGATCACGTGAACCTCTGCCAGTCCTCCAACGATGTGATCCCGACGGCGATCCAGCTTGCGTCTGCGATGGCGATCCAGGACGAGCTCATCCCGGCCCTGGAGCGGCTGCGCAAAGCACTGGAGGCCAAGAGCAAGGAGTTCTGGCCGGTCATCAAGACCGGCCGGACGCATCTCCAGGACGCGACCCCGATCCGGCTCGGCCAGGAGTTCAAGGGCTACGCGGGACAGGTCGAGGAATCGATCCGCCGCGCCAGGACGGCCATCGATGAGCTGGCCAGGATTCCTCTCGGGGGTACCGCGGTCGGCACCGGCATCAACTCGCATCCGCAATTTGCGCGGCTCGCAGCCGCGAGACTGACCAAGGCGACCGGCGTGCCAGTTCGGGAAGCGCATAACCACTTCCACGCGCAGGCCACGCTTGACGTTCTCGTGGCGGCGCACGGCGGGTTGCGCACCCTCGCCACCAGCCTGTGGAAGATCGGCTCAGACGTGCGGCTCATGGGCACGGGCCCGATCGCCGGCCTGGGCGAGCTCAGACTTCCAGAGACTCAGCCGGGCTCGAGCATCATGCCGGGCAAGGTCAACCCCGTGATCGTCGAATCGCTGCTCATGGTGATCGCCCGCGTCTACGGCAACGACCTGACGGTCACGATCTGCGGACAGTCGGGCAGTTTTTTCGAGCTGAACACGATGATGCCCGTGGCCGCTGTCGCGACTCTCGAATCCATCACGCTGCTGGCGACGTCGGCCAGCAACTTCTCGGAACGCTGCGTCGAAGGCCTCCAGGCCACCGACCGGGGGCCCGAGCTGGTCGAGCGCAGCCCCATGCTTGCGACTGCGCTCAATCCCATCCTCGGCTACGACGAAGCGGCGAAGATCGCCAAGGAATCCATCCGCACCGGACGCAGCATCCGCCAGCTCGCCCGCAGCAAGGGAGTGAGCGATGCGACTCTGAACAAGGTGCTGGACCTTGGGAAGATGACCAAACCGGGTTTGGAAGGTCCGGGCGGGGGCGGCTAAATGTATGAGGGAAAACCCGGATGGTTTTCCCTGCGCGCAGAGCGGCGATGAGGATGGGGACTTACTGATTGCATCGGCCGGCCCGCTCCGCCGGCGGGCCTGCTCCCATTCCGGCGTATCGATGGGACTTGATAGAGAGTCTGAAGCCCAACTAAGCGAGGAGACTAAGGAAACAAAGTCGCGACCGGGCGAAGCCCGGTCGCCTCAACCACGCTAGCGAGGAAGGCGGTCGACAAGATGGGAAAGCAAGGCCGGGCAGAGGGGTGAGAAAAGCCAGGGTGCGCAACCCGCTGTCGCGTTTTCGCCTGGCCGTCGTGCTGCTCGGCTTGATCATCGCGTACGGCATCGGCGGCTACATGCTGATCAACGGATGGAACCTGCTCGATTCCTTCTACATGGTAATCATCACCATCAGCACGGTCGGCTACACCGAGATCCATCCCCAATCGGCCGCCGGTCGGATCTTCACCTCGACGCTGATTGTCACCGGCGTGGCTACCATGCTCTATGGCTTCGGCGTCTTTGCCGAAACGCTCGCTGACAACGCATTTGGCAATTACAGGAGAGAGCGGCAGTTGGAGCGCAACCTGAACCAGCTCCGCGACCACTTCATCATCTGCGGATACGGCCGTATCGGGACGCAGATCGTTGCCGAGTTTGAAGAGCACAAGGTTCCGTACGCGGTGATCGACCAGACCGAGGAAGCCGTCGGCCGCCTGCGGGCGGAGGGCCGCCTGCACATCGAAGGCGACGCCTCGAGCGAGGAGCTCCTCCGGCAGGCCGGCATCGAACGCGCCCGTGGATTGATCTCTGCAGTCGATTCCGACGAGCGGGCCGTCTACATCGTCCTGGCCGCTCGCGCCCTAAACCCGAACCTCTACATCATCGCCAGGGCCGGCCGCCCTGAATCCATCAGGCGGCTCGAGCTCGCCGGCGCAACGAGGACGATCTCTCCCTACGGGATGGCCGGTCACCGAATGGCCGAGCTCGCCGTGCGCCCGGCCCTCGTCGACGTGCTGGACACCCTTCACCACGGCGAGGCGGGGATTGGAGTCGAGGAACTGCTTGTCGGACCGGGTATGGCCTCGGTCGCCAAGACCATCGAGGAGGCCGGATTGCTGGACCCGTCGGCGGCAAAGCTGCTGGCGCTGAGGCGCCGCGACGGGACGCTGCACGTCAGCCCTGGCGCCGACCTTCGACTCCAGGACGGAGACCTCTTGATCGCGCTGGGTACCGAGGGTCAGCTCCTCAAGTCGACTTCGCTGTTGAAATAGCGCGCCGACAGCGGTCCCGGCGGCACTCAAACATGCCGCTACAGTGCTCCAATGAAGTCGTTGGCGAGGCGGCCGGAGCGCGTCGCGCTGGGCTCGGTTTGCATCGGCGTGGCCCTGGTGCTGGGCAAGCTCGTGGTCGGCCTGCTCACCGGCAGCCTGGGCATCCTGAGCGAAGCCGTCCACTCGATGTTCGATCTGGCTGCGAGCACGTTCACGCTCGTCGCGATCCGCACCGCGCGCAAGCCGGCCGACCAGGAGCATCCCTACGGCCATGGTCGGGCGGAGAACCTCGCCGCCTTCGCCGAGGGCATCCTGCTCCTGATCACAGCGACCGGGATCGCGTTCGAGGCCATCCGGCGCCTCGCCAGCGGAGGCCCGCCCGTCAACCCTGCCGGCTACGCCTTCGCGCTGCTGATCGGGACCCTGATGATCGAAGCGGGCCGAGCTGTCGTACTGAGGCGCGTCGGCCGTATGGCCTCAAGCGAAGCGATGCTGGCCGACGCCACCGACCGACTGGCGGATGTGCTCGCCACCGTCGCGGTGATCGCCGGCCTGGTCGGCGTCAGCATGGGTCTCAGATGGGCCGACTCCGTGGCGGCCCTTGTCGTGTCCTTGATCATCGTGCGGGCGGCCGGGATGCTGATCTGGCGGTCGGGCGACATCCTGATCGACCGGTCCGCGACCGGCGCCGAGAAGCAGCTTCGCGCGGCCATCCAGAACGTGAGCGGGGTGCGCGAGGTCCGCTCCGTGCGGGTGCGCCGTTCGGGGCCCATCCTGATCGGAGACGCGAGCATCGCCACTCGGCGAATGCTTTCGGTCGAGGCGGCGGGAGCCCTGGCTGACGATGTCAAGCGCCAGGCCCGCTCGGTCCTGCCCAGCCTCGACCTCTCGGTGCTCGTGGAGGGCCAGGCATTGCAGGGAGACCTGGTCGAGCGCATCCACGCCGCCGCTGCGCGCAACGGCGGCGTTCGGGATCTACACAACGTGACTGTGGAGCGCGAGGCTGATGGTTCGCTCCATCTGACCATGCACGCAAAGCTGCCCGGAGACATGACTCTGGCCACCGCGTCGCGGGCGAGCGCCGCGCTGGAGGGAGAGCTGCGCGCCGAGCTTCCTGACGCTACTCGAATCGACATCCACCTGGAGCCGATGGAGCCTCACGTGGTGCGCGGAAAGGACGTCACGGCAAGGCGCGCGCAGCTCGCCGCCCGCATGCGCGAGGTCGTCGAATCTCACCCCGAGGTGCGGCGGTGCGCCGACGTCGAGTTGAGCGACCGCCACCAGCGAATCCACGCGCACGTCGTGGCGGAGGTCGCCGGCGACATGAGCCTCGAGCAAGCGCATCGCATCGAGACGGAGCTGGAAGAGCGGATCAGGCGCGCGATTCCGGAGGTCCATGAGGTGGTGGCACGGGCGACGGCATGAGTACTCCCCGTGAACTCTTCCGGGCCCTGATCACATGAGACCCGGCCGGGCTGCGGACCTTCCAGCTCTGGTCGAGCTGTGGCGCTCCGAGGTGCGCGCAGGGCGCCGCGACAGCGTGCCCCGCGAGGTCGACGTGCAACAACTGCTCGCTCATTTCGATTGGGACTCGCGGTCCCGACTTGTGGACGACGGCGCGGCAGGGCTTGCCGGCGCCGTCGTGGTGACGAGCCGCCCGACCCCTGACGGCACGGTCGCCCGTGTCGACCCCGCGGCAGCGGGCGTGGACTCGACGCGGGTGATGCACAAGCTCGTGCAGTGGGGCGTCCAGCTTTCTCAAGCGGCCGGCGCAGCGGCGGCGCAAGTATGGGTCGGCCCTGGTCACGGAGAGGTCTTGCGAACGCTTGGGCTCGAGATGGCGCGGCCCTGGTGGCGGATGGACCGCGGCCTGGCCGGCGATCTCCCGACGCTGGCGCCGGTTGCCGGTTATGTGCTGCTCGACGGGTCGAGCCTTGCGCAAGGCTCATGGGCGGAAATGCACAACCGTTGCTTCGCGGACCACTGGCGCTTTTCACCCCGCAGCGAGGACGAGTTGATGACGGGGAAGACACCCGAGCTCTGTCTGATGGCCGTCACAGCCACTAAGGGCGAGCCCGCCGCCGTGACCCTTTGCCAGCTGGAGACCTATGCCGAGGACTCGCGACCTCAGCCGGTCGGGCTCGTGAGCTCGGTCGGCACCCTGCCCGAGCACCGGCGTCGGGGCCTGGCCAACTGGCTCGTGGCCGAGGGTCTGCGCCGACTTCGAAGGGCTGGGGCGCGCCATGCCTCCCTCTATGTGGACGGCAGGAACGAAACCCGTGCCTACGACACGTACCGAAAGCTCGGTTTTGAGTTGGCGTTCGAGGCTGAGGTCTGGGAAGCTACGTTCCCGTGAAAGTCGGTCTGGCGGTGGCCGTCGTGCTGGCGCTCGCGGCTTGTGGACCCTCCCACGCAAGCTATTCCTCGCCCAGGGCAGGGGGTTCCCGCTCGGTGCCGTTACCGCCGCCGACCCTGGCGGTCGCCATCCGCCATGCCGTGCACCTCGGCCCGGCCGGCGACACGACCATGGTTTCCCTCAGCTTCGCCCTGACGGTGCGCGATCCGGCTCCGCTGGCCGCGCTAATCGCGTCAGGGCGGATCGTGACGCCTGAGCAATACACCGCGGAATTCGGCCCCGACCCAGCCGCCGTCGAGGCGGGTGTGATGTGGCTGCAGCGCCTGGGATTCCGCGCCTCATGGAGACCCGGCTCCAGCCTGATCGCAGCTGACGGCCCCGCCCCGCTGGCGGCAGCCCTGCTCAACGTCGACATTGAGAGCTATCGCCTGGCCGACGGCACGACCTTCTTCGCCGCGCTCGACCAGCCACGGATCCCGCCGCAGCTGGCCGGCACGGCGCGGAGCGTCAGCGGTCTCGATAACTACCGACGCGCGCGCACCCTTGCCGTGCGG
>JBGQGS010000078.1:0-9987 GCA_041497555.1 Candidatus Dormibacteraceae bacterium
GACTGCTGCTGGCGGCGCATGAAACGCGCGATGTCGAGCACGGTCGCCATGTCGCCCGCGGCGGCGAGTGCACGCGCCGCGTGGTAGAGGTCCCTGGGCCACACCTTGCGGTAGCCGACGTCGCGTGGATCGTCCTGGACCGTCTCACCCCAGGGCAGCGCGAGCGAAGCGACGACCGCGCCGGGCTGCCTCTTGTCCTCGGCCATCTTGATGACTTCCGCCGAGTGGTACCAAAGGTCAGGAGCCTTGCCACCCAGGGAGTCGAGGCCGTCGGCGTATCGGAGCCAGCCGTCGCGATACGCATTCAAGACTCTGTCGAAACCGGCGGACAAGCTTGCATTCAGCGCCTGCTCCGCGGCGGCCTGGCTTGAACCGAACGCGAGGCCTTCAGTCCACGAAGCGGAGGCCGGCACCTCCCAGGTCAGCGTGACGCGACCTTCGGCGGCGCTCGCGTACTGGTTCGACAGGCGAAAGGAGCGGAGCTGGACCAGCCCGTCGTTCCGGCGCAGGAAGCCCGCGGCGTGCCCGCCGCCGGCGGCACCGCCGGCGACGAGCCAGCGACCGTCGCGCGTCACCCAGCCCAGCCGGCCGTCGAAGCCCGCGCTCTGTCCGAGGCCCGAGTCGCGCAGGTGCGGCACGAGGTAGGCGTAAACATGCAGCCGCGTCAGGTCGCCAACCAGGCGCGTGCGCTCGAGGACCACGGGACGGCCTGGATCCGTGGCGAAGTCGTGGATCAGCGAGAAGCCATGTTTGGGATCGCTCACCGTCGTCTCGTAGGTCAGGGCCCGATGGTCCGTGACGCGAGACGACGCGATCCCGTCCGTCGTCTCGTCGAAGAGAAACGTGGCCCCGTCCGTGACCAGGTAACCGAACTGGCGGACGTTGTCCTGGTCGACCTGCGGATACAGGACGTCGGCGATGGCGCCGTGCACAGCGGTGAACCAGACCGGGGACGTCCGCTCGAACGCCGTGCCGATGGCGTCCTTGTCCCCGGTGGTCCAGGTGTCGGTTTCGGCGGAGGGCCCCGGCGCGGGTCCAATCGGCGTCGGACGGAATGGCCATCCCGCGAAAGCCACCACGAGGGCGAGCGCCACCAGGACGGTGAGAGAGATCGCGGTGATTAGAGCCGGGCGCCGCTTTATGGCGTGACTACCAGAGTGCCTTTTCCGTCTCGGCGTCGAAGAGATGGAGCTGGTCGACGTCCAGGCTGAGCTTGATCCTGGTGCCGACCGCGACCCGCAGCTTGGGGTCCACGCGCGCGGTGATCGAGTCGGTTCCGACCTGGCCGTACAGGTATTCGTCCGAGCCGAGCCGCTCCACGACCTCGACCTGCATGTCGAAAATCGGAGCGCTTTCACTCGGACGATCGGTGATCGCTTCGGGGCGGATGCCGAGCAGACCCTTCTCGACGCCGGGGGTGCGCGGCAGGTCGAGCTCGAAGCCAGAAGCTCGCGCGTGACGGCCTGAGACCTGGACTTTGACGAAGTTCATGGTCGGGCTGCCGATGAAGCCCGCGACGAAGAGGTTGGCCGGGCGCTCGTAGATCTCGTCCGGCGTCCCCACCTGGTGCAGGAGCCCGTCCTTCATGACCGCGATGCGGTCACCCATCGTCATCGCCTCGACCTGGTCGTGCGTCACGTAGATGAACGTTGAGCCGAGGGCTTGGTGCTGCTTCTGCAGCTCGATGCGCGTCTGTACTCGGAGCTTGGCGTCGAGGTTGGAGAGCGGCTCGTCGAGCAGGAAGACTTGCGGGTTGCGCACGATGGCCCGCCCGAGCGCGACGCGCTGCCGCTGCCCGCCGGAAAGCTGGCGCGGTTTGCGGGCAAGCAGGCTCGTGAGCTCCAGAGTGGCGGCCGCGTCGCGCACGCGCTTGTCGATCTCCGGCTTCGGCATGTGGCGCACCTGCAGACCGAAGGCCATGTTGTCGTAGACGGTCTTGTGCGGATACAGGGCGTACGACTGAAAGACCATCGCGATGTCGCGGTCCCGCGGCGCCACGTCGTTGACGACGCGGTCGCCGATCCGGATCACGCCCTCGGTGATCTCCTCGAGGCCGGCGAGCATCCGCAGCGCCGTCGACTTTCCGCAGCCGGACGGGCCGACCAGGACCATGAACTCCTTGTCGCGCACCTCCAGGTTGAAGTCCTTCACGGCCGTCATCTGGGGCGCAAAGCGTTTAGTCACGTGCTCGAAGGTCACCTCAGCCATCGGAGATCACCCCTTCACCCCTCCCAATGTGAGACCTGAAATCATCCACCGGCCCATGAAGGTGAAAAGCAGAAGGACGGGGATCGAGATCAAGAAGCTGGCGGCGGCGAAATAGCCCCACTCCGTCTGGTACTGGCCCTGGAACGTGTAAATGCCGAGAGGCCACGTGAACAGCTCGGCTCGCTGGATCACGGTGCGGGCCAGCAGGTACTCGCTCCACGCGCTGGTGAAGCCGAAGAGGAAAGTGAGCGCGATGGGCGGGGTGGACAGCGGGATGATGACGCGCAAGAAGGCGCCCATGCGTGTCGTCCCGTCGACCATCGCGGCCTCCTCGAGGTCGGGCGGGATGGTGTCGAAGTAGCCCTTCAGGATCCAGATCGAGAACGGGCAGATCGTCGTCAGGTAGGCCAGGATCATGCCCAGGTAGTGGTCGATCAGGCCTAGCTTGAAGAACAGTAGGAAGATCGGGATCAAAAGCATGCCGGCCGGGATCATCTGCGTCGCGAGCAAAAAGATAAGTCCCGCTCGCTTGCCAGGGAATCTGAACCGGGAGAACGCATAGCCGGCCGGCACGGCGAAGCACACACCGAGGATCGCGGCTACGGTCGAGATGACGACGCTGTTGTAGATCCAGATCTGGAAGTCGGAATGGAGCAGCACGTACTCGTAGCTCGCGAACGTGGCCTGGTCCGGGATCAGCGCCAGGCTCCTGGACCAGAGCAGGTTGCCCGGGCGCAGTGAGATGGTCAGGACCTGCAGCAGCGGGTAGATGGCGATCACGCACCCACCCAACAAGAGGAGGTTGATGACCAACCGCTTGAGCGGACCATCCTGTCGCCCGCGGTTCCAAAGCCCCCGGCGGCGAGCGGCTGCCGGCCGGTACTGGATCGCTTCGGTCGTGATCCGCGGCGCCGCGACGGCCTTCTCGATCATTCGTACAGGGCCTGCGACGCGCGGTTGACGCGGATGTAGACGATCGCGAACGCGAGGAGGATGACGAAGGTCACCGCGGCGAAGGCGGCTCCAAAGGCATACCGGTAGAACTGGAAGCCCGCGCTGTAGATGGCGGTCACCAGGATCTGCGCCTCCTCAGGGATCTGCGAGTTCGAGATCAGGTAGATCACGTTGACGTTGTTGAAGGTCCAGATCACGCTGAGCACGATCGCCGGCGTCATGACCGGCTGGATCATCGGCCACGTGATGCCTCGAAACTGCCGCCACCAGCTCGCGCCGTCCATGTCGGCCGCCTCGTAGTACTCCGCATTGATGCTCTGCAGCGCGCCGAGCAGGATGAACATCATGAACGGGATTCCGAGCCAGATGTTCGTGATGATGGCGCTTGCGAAGAGCCAGTTGCCATCCGTCCGCCAGGGATACGGTCCGAGATGCAGGTAACCGAGAACGACGTTGACCAGGCCGAACTCCTCGTCGAAATCGGCGCCCCGCACAGCGAGCACTGCGATGACCTGGGGCAGCGCCCAAGGCACGATCAGGAGCGCGCGATAGAAGGGACCCAGCCGGAGCTTGCGGTTGAGCAGGAGCGCGAGGCCCAGCCCGATGGTGACGCTGATGCTGACGTTGATCGCCGTCCAGGCGATGGTGCGCGCGAAGATCTCCCAGAAGCCGTACTTGTGGAGAATCGCCCCCTGGAACACGTTGACGTAGTTCCGGAAACCCACGAACGTGTAGTTGTCGATGTGGTAGAGGTTCATGTTCGTGAAGCTCAGGACCACGTCCCAGCCGATCGGGAAGATGACGAAGAAGGTGACGGCCATGATGCCCGGCAAAAGCAATAGGAAGGCGAGCGCGTGCCGGCTCTTCAACAGCTTCACCAGGATCAGGTAGGCCGCGAACTCGAGCGCGGTCACGGCGGCGGTGATGACAAGCACGAGGATGCCGACCTCGAGGCCGGAGGCGGCTAGCGCATCACCCAATTCCTGCTCCTCTCAGCGGGTGCGGGGGTGGGCTCTACGCCCACCCCCGCATGGAACTCAACTGAACAGTCGCTACTGCTGAAGCTGCGCGATGCGTGTCACGGCGTCCTGCTGCATCGCGGCGGCCGCGGCGGCCGGCTCCTGCTTGCCGTTCATGACGTCCGTGAGCGGGGTCCTGACCGCGTCGTAGATGGCACGCATCTCGGGAACGATCGGTGCGGACACGCCGTGCACGAGCGCGGCGGCCGATGCGCTGAGGATGGGGTCGCTCTTGATCAGCGGGTCGTTGGCGGCCTCGGCGTTGGCGGGGAGGTTGCCCAGTATCCCGACCTTGACGTTCTGGCTTGCCTGGGAGATCCACTGCAGGAAGAGCTTGGCCGCGGCGAGCTTATCTCCCGAAGCGGCGGCGTTGATCGAGTAGCCGCGGGTGGCGGTGTACGGCGCGGCCCACTTGCCGGTCTTGCTGACCTGCGGCAGCGGCGCGATGCCAAGGTTGTCGCCGAGCGCGGTCTTGTAGCCCCCCAGCGACCAGTCGCCGTTGATCAGGAAGGCCGCGTTGCCGGTCGAGAAGAGGCTGTCGGCCTTCGCGTAGTCGGCGGTGTTGGGGGTGGCGCCCGAGGTCTTGAGGCTGCGCTCGAAGGCGAGGGCGTCGATCACGGCCTGGGTGTTCAGGGTCGGCTTGGTGTTGGCGTCGAAGACCGCCCCACCGAAGCCGCCGATCCAGGGCATGAGCCAGAACGGCTCGTTCTGGTTGAAGACGATGCCGTACTGGTTCTTCGAGGTGTTGGTGAGGGTCTTGGCCTGCGTCATCAGGTCGTCGGTGGTGGTCGGGGGCGCGCCGGTGACCAGCTTCTTGTTGTAGAGCAGCATCAGGTGGTTGCCGTTGATGTCGGGCGCCATGTAGACGTGGCCCTTGTAGCTGCTGGCGTCGACCGCGTTCTTGGCGAACAACTTAGTGAAGTCCGAGCCGATCAACGTGTCGAGCGGCTGGATGATCTTGAGCGTGACCCAGGGCCCGATGTTGTCGTTCGGACCGTAGACCAGCTCAGGCCCGGCGTGCGCGATGGCCGCGGTCTGGAAGTTGGTCCGCAGCTGCTCGGTCTCGTACTGGACGTACTTGACGGTGATGGTCGGGTGCAGCGTTTGGAAGTCGAGGATCTGGGACTTGAGCAGGTTCGCGAGGTTAGGATCCTTCTGGCTGTAGATCTGGATGTCGGCCTTCGGCTCGGTGCTCGAAGTCGTCGTCGAACCGCCGCAGGCAGCCGCGGCCAGCGCGGTGACAAAGACCCCCAGCACAAGGAGCCCTCGCATCGGTGCTTTGAACATTTCCTTCTCCTGTGCTCTCGATGAGTGCGCATGACCGCCGGCGGTTTAGTACGCGGTTAAGTGCGCGAATATGTGAAGGATTATGGGTAGTTTCGCTCTGCCCGCAATAGGGCCGAAGGTCACCTCGCCCACAGGGCCAAAGGTGAGATCAAAAGGTCGCGAAATGTCTGCCATTGTCACCGACCCGATGGACCGACGCTATCCTGCCCGGAGTGAAGGCGCTGGTCAAAGCCAAGGCGGAGCCGGGCCTGTGGCTGCAGGATGTCCCTGACCCGACGCCCGGCCCTGGAGAGGTGTTGATCCACGTGTTGCGCACGGGCATCTGCGGCACCGACCTCCACATCGAAAGCTGGAACGAGTGGGCCCAGGCGACCATCCATCCACCGCTCGTGGTCGGACACGAGTTCGTGGGTGAGGTGGTGCGATTGGGTGACGGTGTCGCGTCGGTCTTTCCGGGCGAGATCGTTGGCGCCGAAGGTCACATCGTGTGCGGGCGCTGCCGCAACTGCATGGCGGGGCGCCGCGCCCTGTGTGCGCACACGGTCGGGATCGGCGTGCAACGTGACGGGGCCTTCGCCGAATACATCGTCATGCCGGCCGGCAACCTGTGGCCGCACCTGACCAAGATCGACCTGGACGTGGCCGCCATCTTCGACCCGTTCGGCAACGCCGTTCACACGGCGACGCAGTTCCGCGTCGTGGCCGAGGACGTGCTGATCACCGGCGCCGGGCCGATTGGGATCATGGCGGCACTGGTCGCACGTCACAACGGCGCACGGTACGTGGTCATCACAGACGTCAGCGACTACCGGCTCGAGCTCGCGCGCAAGGTCGGCGTGACGCGCGCAGTCGATGTCCGCACCACGACCCTGGCCCAGGTGCAAGAGGAGCTCGGTATGAAAGAAGGCTTCGACGTCGCCTTCGAGATGTCGGGCCAGGCGAGCGCGCTGCGCGACACGATCGCGAACATGGCGCACGGCGGACGTGTCGCGATCCTCGGACTGCCCGACCACGAGTTCGCGATCGATTGGACGCAGGTCGTCTTCAAGATGCTCACGATCAAAGGCGTATACGGCCGTCAGATCTTCGAGACCTGGTACCAGATGTCCGTGTTCACGCAGACCGGTCTCGACATCTCGCCGGTCATCACGCATCGCTTCCCGTACACCCAGTTCAAGGAGGCCTTCGCTGTCGCGCACACGGGCATGTGCGGCAAGGTCGTGCTCGACTGGACCGCGGAGCAGTAGAGGTAGAGCGATGTTCGACCGCATGCAATCGCACCTGCTGGGTAAGCTCGAAGAGATCCGCGCCGCGGGGCTGGAGAAGGAGGAACGGGTGCTGGCGGGTCCCCAGGGATCCGTCGTCAGCGTGCTGGGCCGTGACGTGTTGAACCTGTGCGCCAACAACTACCTGGGGCTGGCCGATCACCCCGCCATCGTCGCTGCCGCGAAAGAAGCGCTCGACCGCTGGGGCTACGGCATGGCGTCGGTTCGATTCATCTGCGGCACGCAGGAGGTCCACAAAGAGCTCGAGGCGGCGCTCACGGATTTCCTCGGTACCGAGGACACGATCCTCTACTCATCCTGCTTCGACGCCAATGGCGGCATCTTCGAGGCTCTACTCGATGAGGGCGACGCCATCATCTCCGACGCCCTGAACCACGCGAGCATCATCGACGGCATCCGGCTCTGCAAAGCGCGCCGCCTGCGCTACGCGAATCGCGACATGAAAGACCTCGAGCGACAGCTGCAGGACAGCGCCGGTGCCCGCTTCCGGATGGTGGTGACCGACGGGGTTTTTTCGATGGACGGCTACCTCGCACCGCTGCGCGAGATCTGCGAGCTCGCCGAGCGCCACGACGCGCTCGTCATGGTCGACGACTCTCACGCCGTCGGCTTCATGGGAGCGAACGGGCGTGGCACCCACGAGCACCACGGCGTCATGGGCCGGATCGACGCCATAAGCGGGACGCTCGGGAAAGCTCTGGGCGGCGCAAGCGGTGGATACGTGTCCGGGCGCAAAGAGCTCGTCGCCATGCTCCGCCAGCGTTCGCGGCCCTATCTGTTCTCCAACTCCGTCGCCCCTCCGATCGTGGCCGCGAGCCTCAAGGTGCTGGAGCTGATCCGGTCGGCGGGCGAGCTTCGACAGCGGCTGCGGGACAACACCACCTACTTCCGAAGGCAGATGACCGAGGCCGGCTTCGACATCCTGGCCGGCGAGCACCCGATCGTCCCGGTCATGGTCGGCGACGCGTCGCTGGCCGGCCGGATGGCGCAGGTCATGCTCGAAAAAGGCGTGTACGTCGTCAGCTTTTCGTACCCTGTCGTGCCTCAAGGCAAGGCACGGATCAGGACCCAGGTTTCGGCGGCCCACTCGAAGGATGACCTCGCCCGAGCGGTGAGAGCCTTCGTCGAGACCCGAGAGGTCGTCAGCCGGTAACTAGTCGGCCCGAACCTCGGAGCCGTCCTGCGCCCAGCGCGTGTGGAAGGCGCCCTCGCGGTCGATTCGATGGTAGCCATGCGCGCCGAAGTAGTCCCTCAGGCCCTGGATGAGGTTGGCGGGACCGCGCGCGCGCCGGTAGCCGTCGTAGTACGCCAGGGATGAGGCGAAGGCCGGGATGGGCACGCCCTGGTCGATCGCCTCCTTGACGACGGAGCGCCACGCCCGCTGTGCCGACGCGAGCGCCTGCTGGAAGAACGGGGCGAGCATGAGGTTCGGCAGGTCCGGGGACTCCGCGTAGGCGTCTTTGATGCGGTCGAGGAACCGCGCCCGGATGATGCAGCCGCCGCGCCAGATCGTCGCGAGTGCCCCGAGGTCGAGGTCCCAGCCGAACTCCTTCGATCCGGCGCGCAGGTGCTCGAACCCCTGCGCGTAGGCGACGATCTTCGAGGCGTACAGCGCGTCGCGGACGTCGTCGACCAACCCGGAATCGGATTTTGACGAGCTACCAGGACCGGGCCCGTTGAGAATGGTCGAGGCCTTGACACGCTCCTCCTTCTGGCTCGACAGGATGCGGGCGAAGACGGCTTCGGTGATGCCGGTCAGCGGCACGCCCAGCTCGAGCGCGGATTGGCTCGTCCACCGCCCGGTGCCCTTCTGCTCAGCCTCATCGTCGATCGCGTCCACGAGCGCCGCTTGAGCGCCGCCGTCGCGCTTGGCGAGCACGTTGGCCGTGATCTCGATCAGGTAGGACTGCAGTTCGCCCTGGTTCCAATCGCGAAAGACAGAGGCCAGCTCCGCGGGCGTCATGCCCAGGGCCTGCCGCAGGAAGTCGTACGTCTCGGCGATGAGCTGGATGTCGGCGTACTCGATCCCGTTGTGGACCATCTTCACGAAATGGCCCGCTCCGTCCCGGCCGATGTAGGTGCAGCAAGGAACCCCATCGACCTTGGCCGAGATCGCTGTCAGCATCTCCGCGACCCGTTGATAGGACTCGCGGGTACCCCCGGGCATGATGCTCGGTCCGTGAAGGGCGCCCTCTTCCCCACCTGAAACGCCGGCTCCGATGAACCCGAGGCCGATCCCCTCCGCGGCAGCAGCACGGCGCCGCGTGTCGTGGAACAGCGAGTTGCCGCCGTCGATGATCGTGTCGCCTGGCTGCAGAACCTTTGAGAGCGAATCGATCGCCTCGTCGACAGGCGCGCCTGCCTTCACCATGAGGAGGATCGCGCGCGGGGGCTTGAGGATCCGCGCCAGCTCTTCGAGCGAGCCAGCCGGTCGGAAGTCACCCTCGCCTCCGTGCGCCGCCATGAAATCGTCCGTGCGCTGGCGAGTTCGGTTGTAGATGGCGACCCGCACTCCCCGCGACGCGAGGTTGCGCGCCAGGTTCTGGCCCATCGTCGCCAGCCCGACGACCCCGATCTCGTGCTCAGGCACCCCCAACACATTAACTTGGTCGGCCGAGCGAGCCAGTGGATGCCGTTCCTGCCCTATGAACTGAGGGGAGGGTCCCCCGTCAACGGAACGGCGACCGCCGGGGCAATGCATGCCACGCTGGATTCGGACACGATGTGAAATTAGGATGGCCCGCTCTGCAGAGCGGTGCTCGAGAACGAAGGGTCTTCTTCTACGCGGCGGCGGCCACCGTGGTGACTGTGGTCGGCTTTGTCATCTGGGTGGAGCTCCGAATCGGCGGCGACCGCGTCACGATCGCGGTCGACGACATCGGCGAGGCCGTTGCAGCGCTCGTCGCCGCCGCCGGCTGCGGACTGGCAGCTTGGCGCGCAAGAGGCCGGTTGCGGCTTGGCTGGTCGCTGCTCTCGGCGTCCGCCGCCATCTGGTGCGCCGGCGAGCTCGTGTGGTCCGTCTACGAAGTCGGCATGGGTGTCGACGTTCCGTATCCTTCCGCGGCCGACATCGGATTCCTCGGAGCGATGCCGTTGGCCGCAGCCGGGATCCTGGCCTTCTTTTCAACACCGCGGGGCACATCGACCCGACTGCGGCTGTGGCTCGACGGCGCGATCGTCTTACTGGCGTTGTTCTTCGTCAGCTGGACCCTGGGACTGAAGACGGTGTACGA